>NZ_JACBXB010000213.1 GCF_013870575.1 Pseudonocardia pini | reverse complement strand
GACGACTTTCGAGCGAACGGGCTTGACCGACGCCGTGTCGGTCACGGCCTGCCAGGCCTGCACCGACCCCCAGTCGTGGGCGAGCAGGTGCACCGGGCGGCCGGGCGAGACCTCGTCCGCGACGGCGGCGAGGTCGGCGGCCAGCCGCTCGATCCGGTACCCCGCACGGTCGGCGGGCGCACCCGAGGCGCCTGCCCCGCGGACGTCGTAGGTCACGACCCGGAAGTCGTCCGCCAGCAGGGGGACCACCCCCGCCCACACCGTGTGGTCGTCCGGGTAACCGTGCACGGCCAGGACGACCGGGGCGTCCTCCGGTCCCGCCTGGTAGAGGGCCAGGTCCACGCCGTCGGGGGTACGCATGGTGCGGATGGTAGCTACCGTCGAGTAGGTGATCGGGCTCACATCCTTTCGAGAAGCGGAACACCCTCCGGTCACTCAGCCTTGAACCACGCGGAACACACCGGCGGGGACGAAGCGCGACAGGCGACGAAGCCGGGCGACCCGGACTCCCCGAACCGCAAGGAAGGCTCCCGCCGTTGAGCACCACCACGTCCACCCCGAGCCGGACCCGGCTCGCCCTGCTGCTCGGCGGGCTGATCGCACTGGGCCCCCTCACCATCGACATGTACCTGCCCGCGCTGCCGGGCATCGCGGGCGAGTTCGCGGCGTCGTCGTCGACGATCCAGCTGACGCTCACCGGCACCCTGGTCGGCCTCGCGGTCGGCCAGCTGTTCATCGGGCCGCTGGCCGACGCCGTCGGGCGCCGCACGCCGCTGCTGATCGGCACCGCGCTGCACATCGTGTCCTCGCTGCTGATCATCGCCGCCCCGAACATCGCCGCGTTCGGCGTGCTGCGCGTCCTGCAGGGCGTCGGCGGCGCGGCGGGCGCGGTCGTCGCGATGGCCGTGGTCCGTGACCTGTTCACCGGGCGCGCCGCGGCCACGCTGCTCTCCCGCCTGATGCTCGTCATGGGCGCGGCCCCCGTGCTCGCCCCGACCCTGGGCGGCGAGCTGCTTCGCTTCGCCGACTGGCGCGGCGTGTTCCTGTTCCTGGCGATCTACGGCGGAGCGATGCTCGCCCTGCTGGCCGTGGGACTGAAGGAGACGCTGCCGGTCGAGCGCAGGCGTCCGGCGCAGATCGGCGCCACGCTCGCCAGCTACGGCACGCTGCTGCGGGACCGCACGTTCGTCGGGCTGATCCTGGCGGCGGGCTTCGCCATGGCGGGCATGTTCGGGTACGTCTCGGGCTCCAGCTTCGTGTTCCAGGAGCAGTTCGGGCTCGACGCACAGCAGTTCGGCCTGCTCTTCGGCGCGGGCGCGATCTTCCTGATCGCCGCCACCCAGGCCAACGCCGCGCTCCTGCGCCGGTTCGAGCCCAAGCAGATCCTGCTGGTCGCGAGCATCACCGGCACGGTGTCGGGCGCGGTCCTGGCCGTGCTCACGGCCACCGGGACCGGTGGACTCGTCGCCGTGGTCGTCCCGCTCTGGGCCGTGCTGGCCTCGGTCGGCCTCGCGCTGCCGAACGCCCCCGCCCTGGCCCTGTCCCGGCACGGCGAGCGCGCGGGCACCGCGGCCGCCCTGCTCGGCGCGGTGCAGTTCGGCGTGGGTGCGGTGACCTCGCCGGTCGTCGGCCTGCTCGGCAACGACGCCTTCGCGATGGGCCTCACGATCGCGGGCGCCCAGGTGCTCGCGTTGGCCGTACTGCTCCTCGTGGTCCGACCGTGGCGGCTCGACGACCTCGAGGAGTCCACCCCCGCCCCCGCGCGGACGGAGTCGGTCCCCGAGGCCGCCTGACCCCCTCGCACGAACGGCACTCTCGCTCAGACCTACTGAGCGAGAGTGCCGCTCGTTCGGGTCAGGCCTCGCGTTCGAGGCGCTCGATCGCCCAGCCCGCCCAGTCCCGGACCGCCTCGTACTGCCGCAGGCCGTACTCCGCGGCGAGCTGGCCGAAGCCCTCCGGACCGGTCAGCGCGTCGGGCTCGGCCTCGCGGACCTTCCGCAGCTCCGCGGCCGCCCGGTCGGTGGTCTCGGCGATCCGCTGCAGGACGACCAGCGCGTCCGCGGGTTCGAGGGCGGACAGCATGAACATGCGCAGGACCTGCTCGTTGCGCACCTTCGCCTGGGTCGGCGGAGACATCAGCCAGGTCCGCAGCTCCGCCCGCCCCGCGTCGGTCGCCGCGTAGGTGCGCGAGCCGCGGGCGCCCTCGGACGTGACCTCCACCAGGCCCTTCTCGGCCATCCGGTTGAGCTCGGGATAGATGCTGGTGTGCCCGGCCTGCCAGGCGTAGCGACCGAGGTCCTGCTCGAAGACCTTCGTCAGCTCGTACCCGCTGCGCGGCTGGACGGCGAGCAGGCCCAGCAGGGCGTGCGGCAACGACATGCGCGCAGCCTACATGTCGTCACCGACATGTCAGTCTTGACACGTCGGCCCGGGCCGAGGATTCTCGTGCCCATGACCACCACGGAGACGCCCCTGTACCTGCGAGGTCACCTGGCCCCGGTGCCGGACGAGATCACGGCCCACGACCTGCCCGTCGAGGGCAGTCTGCCGCCGGAGCTGACCGGCCGGTACCTGCGGAACGGCCCCAACCCGCTGCCCGGCGAGGACCCCGGCCACTGGTTCGCGGGCCACGGGATGCTGCACGGCGTGCGACTGCGGGAGGGCCGCGCGGAGTGGTACCGCAACCGCTGGGTGCGCACCGGCGCCTTGGAGGGTCGCCGCTTCGTGCAGCCGGACGGCACGTTCGACCGGACCGCCGTCACGGCGAACACGCACATCATCGAGCACGGCGGGCGGCTGCTCGCCCTGGTCGAGAACGGGTTCCCGTACGAGGTCACGCCCGAGCTGGAGACCCTGGGCCCGCGGGACTTCGACGGCAGGCTGACCACCGCCATGACCGCGCACCCGAAGACCGACCCGGCCACCGGCGACCTGCACTTCTTCGGCTACGGCGCGCTGCCGCCGTTCCTCACCTACCACCGGCTCACCGCGGCGGGCGAGCTCGTGACCAGCGCCGAGATCGCCGTCGCCGGGCCCACGATGATGCACGACTTCGCCGTCACCGAGCGGCACGCGATCTTCCTCGACCTGCCCATGGCCTTCTCCATCGAGGCCGCCATGGCGGGCGGGCTGCCCTACGGCTGGAGCGACACCTACGGCGCGCGGCTCGGCGTCATGCCGCTGGACCACCCGGGCGAGGTCCGTTGGTTCGACATCGATCCCTGCTACGTCTTCCACGTCGGCAACGCCCACGAGGCCGACGGACGGATCGTGCTCGACGTCGCCCGGTTCGCCCCCGAGGACATCAAGGCGGCGTGGACGTCCATCGGCCCCGATCCGGCCGGACACGCGTCGGCCTTCGCCGCGCAGGGCGTCGCCACCCTGCACCGGTGGACGCTCGACCCGGCCACCGGCGTCGTGACCGAGACCCGACTCTCCGAGCGCGGTCTGGAGTTCCCGACCGTCGACGACGACCGGGCGGGTCGGCCGAACCGCTACCTCTACGCCGTGGGGGACGACGCCCGACGCTCCGCCGTGCTGCGGCACGACTCCGCGACCGGTGCCGTCCTCGCCCACGAGCTGGGCACCGAGGTCGTGGCGGGCGAGGCGGTGTTCGTGCCCGCCGCCGACCGCGGAGCCGAGGACGAGGGCTGGCTGCTCTCGATCACCACCACCCGGGACGGGAAGGCCTCCGACCTGCTGGTCCTCGACGCGTCGGACCTGAGCCGGGTCGCGCGCGTCGAGCTGCCCCGCGGGGTGCCCGCCGGGTTCCACGGGTCCTGGAACGCCGACGCCGCCGCGGACGAGTCCTGAGGTGATCACCCTGGGGGGACGATGACCGAGAACAGCCCGGCCGCGAGCGTGCCGGGACCGATGACGATGCTGCGCGGGCTGGCGCTCGACGTCGGCCTGCCCGTGCTCGCCTACTACGCACTGCACCTGCTCGGCGCCTCCGACTGGATCGCCCTGCTCGCGGCGTCGGCGGTCGCGGCGGTCCGGGTCGTCTGGTCGGCGGTGCGGGCGCGGAAGCTGAACGTGTTCGCCACGGTGATGCTGCTGGTCTACGGGGCGGGCTTCGCGATGGCCTTCTTCACCGGCGACCCGCGCACGCTGCTGCTGCGGAACTCGCTGATCACGGCGTCCGTCGGGACGGTCTTCCTGGTCACCGCGATCCGTGGGAAGCGGCCGCTGACCCTGGCGGCCCTGCAGAGCTTCACGCCCGCCAAGGCAGCGGAGGCGCAGCTCGAGTACGACACGGACCCGCACGTCCGGCGCGGGCACCGGTTCTCCTCGACGGTGTGGGGCGTGGGCCTGCTCGCCGAGGCGGTCCTGCGGGTCCCGCTGGTCTACCTGCTGCCGGTCGACGTGGCCGTCGGGGTGACCGAGGTGCTGTTCGTGGGCACGTTCGTGCTGCTCATCGCGTGGAACGGCTGGTGGGTGGCACGGGCGCGGCGGCGGGGGTCCGCACAGTCGTCCACGGAAGGAACAGCTGCGTGAGCGGGCCGATGGCCAGGGCGTAGAGCACGGTCCCGATCCCGACGGTCCCGCCGAGCAGCCAGCCGGTGCCGAGCACGACGACCTCGATCCCCGTCCGCACCACCCGGATCGACCAGCCGGTGCGGGCGGCGAGGCCGGTCATCAGGCCGTCGCGGGGGCCGGGGCCGAGCCGGGCGCCGACGTAGAGCGCGGTGGCCAGACCGTTGAGCACGATCCCGCCCGCCATCAGCGCGACGCGCGCGGGCCAGCCGTGGGCCTCGGGGATCAGCGCCAGGGCGGCGTCGACGGAGAAGGCGATCACGACGACGTTGGCCACGGTCCCGATGCCGGGCCGCTGCCGCAACGGGATCCAGAGCAGCAGGACCGCCACGCCCGTGATCGCGGTGATCACGCCGAAGCTCAGCGGCAGCAGGTGCTCCAGACCCTGGTGGAGGACGTCCCAGGGGTTGAGGCCCAGCGCCCCGCGGACCTGCATCGCCATCGACGTCCCGTACAGCGCCAGACCCACGACGAGCTGGGGGAGCCTGCGGAGCGGGGCGTGCGTGACGGGGAGCGGGCGGAGGTCGGGGGCCATACCCCCAGCATGCGCCCCGGGTGGCCTGGTCGCCGAGAGCCACTTCGGCATCGGTGGCCTGGGCCCGGCTCGTGACACAATGGCCCGCGAGCGCGACTGGCGGCAGACGAGGATGGCATCGACCATCGGGGAGCTGAGTCCGCGGGGGTCGACCGCCTGGGCCTCCGCGCCCACGAGGGAACCTCATGACCGCACGACTGCTGTCCGGCAAGCCCGTCGCCGAACGGGTCCTCGCCGACGTCACCGCCCGCGCCGACGCCCTGCGTGCCGGGGGGATCACCCCCAGCCTCGCCACGATCCTGGTCGGGGACGACGACGCGTCGGCCGGCTACATCCGGATCAAGCAGAAGCAGGCCGCGGAGCTCGGGATCGACTCGCCGCACGCCCACCTGCCGCAGGACACCACGCAGGAGCAGCTGGTCGCCACGATCCGCGGGTTCAACGACGACCCGGCGGTGCACGGCCTGCTGATCCAGTACCCCGTCCCCGACCACCTCGACTACGACGCCGCGCTGGCCGAGATGGATCCGGATTCCGACGTCGACGGCATGCACCCGATGAACATGGGCAGGCTCGCCGTCGGTCTGCCGGGCCCGCTGCCGTGCACGCCCGCGGGGATCGAGGAGCTGCTGGCCTTCCACGAGATCCCGGTGTCCGGCCGCGAGGTCGTGATCCTGGGTCGCGGCGCCACGCTCGGCCGCCCGCTCGCGATGCTGCTCGCCCAGAAGCGGCCCACGGCCAACGCGGCGGTCACCGTGGTGCACACCGGCGTGCCGGACTGGGAGCGCTACACGCGGCGTGCGGAGATCCTGATCGCCGCCGCGGGCGTGCCCGGGATCATCCAGCCGCAGCACGTGAAGCCCGGCGCGACGGTCGTCGGCGGCGGGGTGCGGTACGAGGGCAAGCGCCTGCTGCCCGACGTCGACGAGTCCTGCGCCGAGGTCGCGGGCGCGATCACCCCGCGCGTCGGCGGCGTCGGCCCGACCACGGTGGCGATGCTCTTCCGCAACGTGATCGCCGCGGCCGAGAAGGCCACCACCTGACCGCCGAGATGAAC
Organism: Pseudonocardia pini; assembly: GCF_013870575.1. Taxonomy (GTDB): domain Bacteria; phylum Actinomycetota; class Actinomycetes; order Mycobacteriales; family Pseudonocardiaceae; genus Pseudonocardia; species Pseudonocardia pini. The sequence goes on along the minus strand of NZ_JACBXB010000213.1, from coordinate 1,553 downwards.
GTCAGTGCTGTTGGATCATGGTCGACACAGCACTGACGTTCATCTCGGCTTGACCTGAAGTGCGGTTCAGCTCGTAGCGTCCCGGCCCATGGACGTGAACACCTGGTCGGCCCTACGGACCGCGTCGCAGGAGCGAGCCGAGAACCGGGCTCCGGTGCCGGTCACCCTGCGCCGGATCGCGGGGTTCGCCCGGCCGCACCGGCGCAGGCTGGTCGCGTTCGCGGTGCTCAGCGTGCTGGGCGCAGTGCTCACCGTGCTCACGCCGCTGCTCGCAGGTCGAGTGGTCGACGCGATCGACGCCCGTTCCGGGCTGGACGTCGTGGCCGGGATCGCCGGGCTGATCGCCGTCGTCGCCGTCGCGGAGGCCGGGCTCGGCCTGCTGACCCGCTGGTTCTCCGCGACGATCGGCGAGGGCCTCATCCTCCAGCTGCGGACCGCCGTGTTCGACCACGTGCTGCGGATGCCGGTCGCCTTCTTCACCCGGACCCGCACCGGCGCGCTGGTCAGCAGGCTGAACAACGACGTCCTGGGGGCCCAGCGGGCCTTCAGCGACACGTTGTCGGGGGTGGTCGGGAACGTCGTGACGCTGGTGCTCACGCTCGTCGTGATGCTGGGGATCTCCTGGCAGGTGACGCTGTTGGCGCTGGTCCTGCTGCCGGTGTTCGTGATCCCCGCGCGCCGGATGGGCTCGCGGCTGGCCCGGCTGCAACGGGAGGCCGCGGACCACAACGCGGCGATGAGCACGCAGATGACCGAGCGGTTCTCGGCGCCGGGCGCCACGCTCGTCAAGCTGTTCGGGCGCCCGGCCGAGGAGTCCGCGGAGTTCGCCGCGCGGGTCGCGCGGGTGCGCGACATCGGGGTGCGGTCGGCGATGGTGCAGTGGGTCTTCGTGACGGCGTTGACGCTGGTCTCGGCCCTCGCCCTGGCCCTGGTCTACGGCGTGGGCGGCGGGTTGGCGCTGAGCGGGATGCTCGCGCCCGGCGCCGTCGTCTCCCTCGCCATGCTCCTGACCAGGCTCTACGCCCCGCTCACCGCACTGGCCGGCGCGCGGGTGGAGGCGATGAGCGCGGTCGTCAGCTTCGAGCGGGTGTTCGAGGTGCTGGACCTGGAGCCGATGATCGACGAGCCCGCCGTACCGCGCGAGCTCCCCGCGGGCCCGCTGGAGGTCCGGTTCGACCACGTCGGGTTCGCGTACCCCTCGGCGGACAAGGTCTCCCTGGCCTCGCTCGAGGAGGTGGCCACGTTGGACACCCGCGGGGGCGAGCAGGTCCTCCACGACGTCTCGTTCACGGTGCCCGCCGGGACGATGACCGCGCTCGTCGGCACCTCGGGGGCCGGGAAGTCCACGATCGCGCAGCTGCTCGCCCGGCTCTACGACGTCGACTCCGGTTCGGTCGCGCTCGGCGGGGTGGACGTGCGGGACCTGCGTGCCGCGGACCTGCACGGCGACGTGGGGTTCGTGACGCAGGACGGGCACCTGTTCCACGACTCGATCCGCGCGAACCTGCTGCAAGTCGATGATCTTCGTCAAGGACGAGGACGGGCTCTACACG
>NZ_JACBXB010000212.1 GCF_013870575.1 Pseudonocardia pini | reverse complement strand
CCTTCCCGGCGGTCTCACCGAGGACGAGGGCGCGGTCGCCGCGAGGAGCCTGCTCGCCTCGGACCCGCGCCCGACCGCCGTGACCGTGTTCAACGACCGCTGCGCGACCGGCGTCCTCGACGTCCTACGCCGTGACGGCCTACGCATGCCCGACGACATGTCCGTGGTCGGGTTCGACGACAGCAGCCTCGCCCGCCTGTCCCACGTCGCTCTCACCACCATCGCCCAGGACACCTCGCAGATCGCCGGACTCGCCGTCGCTCAGGCTGTCGCCCGGGTCGAGAACACCCCCGCCGGGGACCGGGAGCAGGTCATTCCACCTCGGCTCGTGACTCGTAGTACCAGCGGCGTGCGACCCTCCACGAGCCACCGACCTCGGTGAGCCGAGTGGGCGCCTCGACGTCGAGCGGGCGCGCCGGACGAACGCTCGCCGGGCGGTTGCACCCGGGCCGCTCAGTCGAACGCCGGCCGTGCCTTCTTGATCGGCTCGTCGCTCAGGGCTCGGTCCCGCCGCCGCTAGCGATCCGCCAGGTGGCTGGCGACGACGTCAGTGACTGGTTGCCGGGAGGCCTGCGGGTCGTCGATCTCGGCATGGCGGTGCACCCAGGCGTCGAGGTCGAACAAGGTGTCGGTCACGACCTCGGCGGTCCACACGAGGACTCGGGGGTTGGTCTCACAGTGCGGAGCCTCGCTGACGACGGTGGTACTCGCCCTGAGGGTGCTGTCCGCTTACTCCGCCCGGTCTCACGATCAAGGGTGCTTCGCATCGGCTGGCGCCGACGACCCTGCGGGTCGCCCTTGACAACCTCATGTCAATCTTCGTCAGGTCGTCGGCTCCGGGCGGGGGCTGCCGGAGGAACTGAGCCCCCGCGAAGGGGCCCGGGGGAGTGGGGGGTGTCGTGTCAGTCGAGCAGGAAGGAGCGGGCCTGCTGTGCGACCGCGTCCGGGGCCATCCAGAAGGCGGAGTGGTCGTGGTCGGGGAGGGTGAGGACGGTGGCGTTGGGGAGGAGGTCGGCGAGGGCGTCGGCGCCGTCGCGGATGAAGGCTTCGCCGTTGCCGCCGACGGCGATGGCGACGGGGGCGTTGATGGTCCAGCGACCGTTGGGCAGCGCGGTGCCGTCCTGGAGGTCGGCGAGGATTCGGCCGTCGTAGGTGTAGGTGTGGGCGAGCTTGACCATCTCTTGCCAGGAGGGGTCCTGTCGCATCATGGGCAGGTATTCGGTGGGGACGCGGATCATCTCGGTCATGAAGTACTCGACGGCCTCGCTGCGCTTGCCCGCGGCGATGAGGGCGGTCTGGTGGTGCAGGTAGTCGGCGGGTGCGGGGGGTCGGGCGTCGGAGACGATGAACGGCGGTTCGTAGAGGTAAAGGCCGGTGACCCGGTCTGCGAGGGCGGAGGCGGCGTCGAGGGTGAGTGCGCAGCCGCCGGACCCGCTGGTCAATGCGGCCGTGCCGCCTGCGAGGTCGATGAGGGCGGCGATGTCGTCGATCTCGCGGGCGGGGTCGTAGGGCTGGGGGTCACCGCTGGCTCCGCGGCCGCGTCGGTCGTAAGTGATGACGGTGAAGTCGGTGGAGAGGGCGGCGGCGAGGCCTGCGACGCCGGTGTGGTCCTCGGCGACGTTGCTGATCACGATGATCGCGGGGCCGGTTCCGGTCTGCTGGTAGGCGATGGTGGTGCCGTCGGCGGAGGTGAGGGTGGACAGCGTAGGCAGGGTGGACATGGTCTGTTCTCCTTCGAGTTCGGCGAGTAGGTGGTCGAGCCGGTCGAGGGCTTCGAGGTAGCCCTCGGCCATCTGGAGCTCGACCGCGCGCAGCAGGGCGGCGCGGTCAGGGAAGCCTGCGGTGACGTCGACGGCGCATCCGTTGTCGGTGGTGGTGAAGGTGACCGTGGTGGGGAAGACCCCGGTGTCGTCGGGTCGCCAGGCCTCGTCGGTGAAGACGTCGTCGTAGACGAGTGCGGCGTGGGTGACGACGTCGGTGTAGGTGGCGATGCTGTGGACGGGGGCCGCCGATCGGTCGGTCGGTGCGATCTGGAAGCGCCACCGCCCGCCGGGTCGGACGTCCATCTCGTGGACGGTGGCGGCCCATCCCTCGGGGCCCCACCAGTGCGCGATGGCGTCGGGGTCGGTCCATGCCCACCACACCCGGTCGACACCGGCGGTGTAGGTGCGGCTGATGTGCAGGGTGTTGCTCGCCTCGTCGATCCTGATCTCGGACATGGTCACGCCTCTCGCTCGTGGCCGCCGCCGTGGCTGCGGTCCCTGCTGTCGTGGGTCTGGTCGTCGAGGAAGGAGCCGAGGCGGTCCATCCGCGCGGACCACAGGGCCGCGAAGCCCAGTGCCCAGTCGCTGACCTCGTGCATCGCGTCCGGCCGGACCCGGTAGATGCGCTGCTGAGCCCGCTTCGTCGCCTCGACCACTCCGGCGTCGGCGAGCAGGCGCAGGTGTCGTGAGACGTGCGGCTGGCTCAACCCCAGGGCCTCGACGATCCCGCCAACCGACAGTGGCCCCTCGCGCAGCAACTCGACGATCCGGAACCGGCTCGGCTCCGCGATCGCGGTGAGTCGCTCCTGCACTGTGATGACCATGCCCAGAACATACGACACGATGTATATACAGTCAAGCAGATGTTCTGCCGGTAGTTCGTGGCGGGCTCGATCCGTGGGGATCGAGAGGAGCCCGATCGACCTGGTGGTCCTGCGCTCACGGCCGCGCCGGCCGAGGGACTGAAGGACGTCCTTCGGACGGGGCCTGTCGGTCCTGGCGTTAGACGGCATGAGGCGTGGTGTTCCTCCGCGGCGTGAGTGTGGTCGTCGCTCGTTGCAGGCCAAGGTCGTTCGTCCTCGCTGCGCTGCGGGCGCTGCACCTTGACCTGCTCCTCGTCGACGACTTGTTGGCCTGGCGTGGAGCAACGGCCAGGACTGAGGCGACCACGTGGCCCGGGTTGGGAGTAGTCCTGCGGCGGGGACGTCGACGACGAGGAGGTCGTGGTGATCAACGCGCGGACGAGTGTGGGCCTGGACGTGCACGCCCGGTCGGTGGCGGCGTGCGGGCTCGACGGGCAGACCGGTGAGGTGTTCGAGCGGCACCTGGCTCCGGACCCGGCGACGGTGATCGACTGGGTGCAGGGCCTGCCACGTCCGGTCGTGGTGACCTGTGAGGCCGGGCAGACCGGGTTCGGGCTGGCGAGGGCCTTCGACGACGTCGGGATCCGGTGCCTGGTCGCGGCGCCCTCGAAGCTGCAGCGCCCGGCCGGGGACCGGGTGAAGACCGACCGACGTGCGCGATGCCCGGCACCTGGCCCGGCTGCTGCACCTGTCGGAGATCGTCGAGGTCGCGATCCGAGCCGGGAACTTGAGGCGTGCAGGGACCTGACCCGTTCGCGGGAGGCGGCGCGGCGCGAGCTGATGTCGGCGCGGCATCGCCGGGGAAGTCGTTGCTGCGCCACGGGCTCGTCTACCCGGACAAGACGGCGTGGACCTCGCGTCATGAAGAGTGGCTGCGCCGGCAGAGGTTGCCGATGCTGCACTCGCAGATGGCGTTCGAGTCCGCCTATGGCGCCGTGGTCGCGGCGCGGGAGCGCCGGGACCGGCTCGACGAGGCGATCGAGGCGATGGCCGCGGACTGCGACCTGACCCCGGTGGTGCGCCGGTTGGGCTGTCTGCGCGGGGTCTCGACGCTGACCGCGTTCGCCCTGGCCGTGGAGATCGGGGACTGGCACCGGCTCTCGGGGCGGACGATCGGGGCGTTCGTCGGGCTGGTGCCCTCGGAGGACTCCAGCGGTGCGACGAAGTCGCGGGGCGCGATCACGAAGACGGGCAACGGTTACGCCCGTCGGCTGCTGGTCGAGGCGGCGTGGCATCACCGCCGTCCTTATCGGACTTCGGCGGTGTTGATGCGGCGCTGGGAGCTCGCGTCACCGGCGGCCCGAGGCCGGGCCGAACAAGGCAACCGGCGCCTACACGCACGTGGATGGCGTTCGACGCACGGCGCAAGCGGGCAGTGGTGGCCAACACCGCGATCGCCCGCGAGCTCGCCGGCTGGTGCTGGTCGCTGGCCGTCGTCGAGTAGGACGGGCCTCTTGATCGTCCAGGGTTGTGGTGGTCGGAGTTACCTGGTCGGAGTCGGTGAACTCCAAGAGAGCCGGCGGCGTTCCTCCACCGTGAGGCCGCGTGGGGGACTGGCCATGTGGCCGCGGGGCGTCTCGATGCGTTCGAGCTCGCGTACTGGGTTCGACGGCATGACCTGGTTGAGCACGGCCTGGTGCGTGACGCCGCAGCGGACGGCGCAGATCTCGCCGACGCGCAGGCTGGAGCCGAGGGCGAAGCGGATGAGGTCGGGCATGTCCGCGCGGACGGCTACCTGTCTGACGATCGCCCGGATCATGCGGCGGGTGTTCGCGGCGTGCAGCCGCGTTCTTCGTCGAGTCCCAGCGCTCGATCCGACGGGTCTTGCGTACCGGCAGCGGGCGACCCAGCGGCCGTCGGCGAGGCGGAGCTCTCCGAGCTTGGGCAGGACCTGCTTCTTCAGGCAGTTCGCGTACGTGTCCGCGGTCGAGTCGGCCCGGCGGTCCTGGATCTTGGCGAACCACAGATCCGCGGCCTCGCGGAAGAACGACGTCGGGCCGAGCGCCATCGTCTTCCGAAGGCTCTGCAGGACGAGCTCCGCGACCGCGGCGGCGGGCCGACCGCGACCTCGACGGGCGCCGGTCGCTTCTCGGTGGTGCCGTCGGGGAGGATGACCGTCTTCCGGGCCTGTTCGAGCGCCGCGAAGTAGGTGTCGAGGCGGGCAACGGTGCACTCGTCTTCGCGCTTGACGGTGATCGAGCCGTGAGTGCCGAGCAGGAGCGGCGGACGAGCCATCGGTGAACCCCTCCGGACGAGTAAACGTCGGGTAAGCGTCGGGTTTGATCACCGAAAACGCTAACAGGTCAGACCGACAACCGGTCTGACCTGCTAGTTTGCGTACACCGCCACGGACTTGAACCGTGAACCCGCTGATTAAGAGTCAGCTGCTCTGCCAATTGAGCTAGCGGTGCATGTCTTGAATTATCGCGGTGTCCCTTGCGCGGCACCGGAATCCAGTGTAGCACCGGCGTCCGACGGCCTTGCTCGGGGGGTCCGCTGACCCCGGGTGAGTGACGGGACTTGAACCCGCGGCCCCCTGGACCACAACCAGGTGCTCTACCAGCTGAGCTACACCCACCATGATCGCCCGGTTGCCCCGGCGACCTCGTAGAGACTACGTGATGGGCGGAGGGGGCGTCACGCCGGGGGTGCCACTGCCGCGGCGGCGGCGCGGGCCTCGTCCGTCGTGGGGCCGGGGGGCTGCACGAACAGGGTGCGGCGGTAGTACTCCAGCTCGCGGATGGACTCGACGATGTCCGCCAGCGCGCGGTGGGCGAGGCCCTTCTCGGGCTTGGCGTAGAACACGCGGGGGAACCAGCGGCGGGCCAGCTCCTTGAGCGAGCTGACGTCGATCATCCGGTAGTGGAGGTGGGCGTCGAGCTCCGGCATGTCGCGGGCGAGGAAGCCGCGGTCGGTGGCGATCGAGTTGCCCGCCAGCGGCGCCACGCCCGCATCCGGCACCCAGGATCGGATGTACTCGAGCACCCTCTCCTCGGCCTCCCGCACCGTGACCCGCGAGGCGCGGATCTCCTCCGTGAGCCCGGACTTCGCGTGCATCTCCTCCACGACCGGCGGCATCGCGGCGAGGGCGGCCTCGTCGGCGTGGATGACGACGTCGACGCCCTCGCCGAGGATGTTCAGGTCCCCGTCCGTGACGAGGACGGCGATCTCCACGAGCGCGTCCCGCTGGAGATCCAGACCCGTCATCTCGCAGTCGATCCACACCAACCGGTCGTTCATGAGACGCAGCGTAAGCCTCCTGGTCTAGGCTCCGCCGCGTGGCCGAGAACACGACTGCAGCCCAGGACATCGCCGCCGGCTACGCGACCGAGGGCGAGGCGCTCGAGCTGGGCACCGTCCTCGTCGACGGTCAGGTGGACCCCAGCGCCAAGGTCCGGATCCCGTTCGCCACGCTGAACCGGCACGGGCTGGTCGCGGGCGCCACCGGCACCGGCAAGACCAAGACCCTGCAGGGACTGGCCGAGCAGCTGTCCAACGCCGGTGTCCCCGTCCTGCTGGCGGACGTCAAGGGAGACCTCTCCGGGCTCTCCAGGCCGGGGGAGGACGGGCCGAAGATCCAGTCCCGCGCGGCGGACACCGGGGACGACTGGGTGGCCACCGGGTTCCCCGTCGAGTTCCTGTCGCTGGGCGGCGGCTCGTCGGCCATCCCGATCCGCGCCACGATCACCCAGTTCGGGCCCATCCTGCTGTCGAAGGTGTTGGACCTCAACGACACCCAGGAGTCCACCCTCGGGCTGATCTTCCACTTCGCCGACCAGCGCGGGCTGCCGCTGCTGGACACGAAGGACCTGCGCGCGGTCATCCAGCACCTCACGAGCGACGAGGGCAAGGCCGACCTCAAGGGGATCGGCGGGGTCTCGGCCGCCACCGCTGGCGTCATCCTGCGGGCGCTGGTGAACCTGGAGGCCCAGGGCGGCACCGAGTTCTTCGGCGAGCCCGAGTTCGAGCCCGCGGACCTGATCCGTCAGGTCGACGGGAAGGGCGTGGTCACGCTCGTCGAGCTGGCCGAGCAGGCGGCGAACCCGAAGCTCTTCTCCACGTTCCTGATGTGGCTGCTCGCGGAGCTGTACGAGGACATGCCCGAGGCGGGCGACCTCGACCGGCCCAAGCTCGTGTTCTTCTTCGACGAGGCCCACCTGCTGTTCAACGACGCGTCCAAGGCCTTCCTGGAGCGCATCGAGCAGACCGTGAAGCTGATCCGCTCCAAGGGCGTCGGCGTGTTCTTCTGCACCCAGCTGCCCACGGACGTCCCCAACGGGGTGCTGTCGCAGCTCGGCGCGCGGATCCAGCACGCCCTGCGCGCCTTCACCCCGGACGACCAGAAGGCGCTCACCAAGACGGTCAAGACCTACCCCACGTCGAAGGTCTACGACCTGGAGGAGGCCCTGACGTCGTTGGGCACCGGCGAGGCGATCGTCACCGTGCTGTCCGAGCGGGGCGCCCCGACGCCCGTCGCCTGGTCCCGGATGCGGGCGCCGCGCTCGCTGATGGCCGCGATCGGAGCGCCTGCCGTCACCGAGGCCGCGAAGGGCTCGCCGCTCTACGCCAAGTACGGCCAGACGATCGACCGCGAGTCCGCCTACGAGAAGCTCACCGCCCGGCTCGCGCCGCCGCCTGCGCCGATCCCGGAGGAGGCGCCCGCGCCGCCGCCCCCGCCGGAGCCGCGGCGGGAGAAGGAGGAGCCCGGGATGCTGGAGGGCTTCTTCTCCTCGCCGGCGGTGAAGTCCTTCATGCGGTCCGCCGCCAGCGCGGCGGGCCGGGAGATCAGCCGGAGCATCTTCGGGACCCGACGGCGTCGATGAGCGCCACCGCGTCCTCGGCACGGACGTCGAGGATGCGGTAGCCGCCCGCGCCCGCCGCGGTGACGGCCTGCAGGGTCACGACGCCCGCGCGGCGCTGGAACACGCTCTGCCGGACCGTCCAGCCGATGATCCCGGTGCGCTGCAACGCCACCGTGCGCCGCGAGAGCCCGCCGAGCCTGCTCACGAGGTGCAGGGGCGTGAGGGCGTGGCCGAGGGAGCGGTAGCGGTCCCGGGCGAGCAGGGCGGCGAGCGGGAGC
>NZ_JACBXB010000211.1 GCF_013870575.1 Pseudonocardia pini | reverse complement strand
GGGCCTCTCGACCGTCGACGACGTGCAGACCGGCACCGGCCGCATCGCCACCGTGCTGGCGTTGAAGGAACAGGTCGACGGCAAGGCGGGCAGCTACGGCTCGGACCGCACCGCCTCGAACGGCGCGGTCCCCGCCTGACCGGCTGTGAGTGGCGATAGTCGCTCCAGCGATCGCTCCAGCGATTATCGCCACCCACAGCTGTGATCTGGGGCGGTGGGCGACTAGAGCGCGCTAGGTCCGGATAGTCCGGGGTGGTGACCTCCTCCCTGACCCGCCGCGGTCTACTCGCCGGCGGTGCGGCCCTCGGGCTCGCCGCCTGTGCCCGCCCCAGCTCGGCGACCGCCGCGTCCGTCGAGACCGGGGGACCGGTCGTGTTCCGCGGCGCGACTGTCCTGCCGATGACCGGCGACGCCGTGTGGGAGGCGACCGACGTTCTCGTCCGCGACGGGGTGGTCGCCGAGATCGGCCGCGGGCTCGGCGGCGGCACGGAGATCGACGCGTCCGGCGCGATCCTGATGCCCGGCATGGTCGACGTCCACCGGCACTGCTGGCAGGCCCCCTTCGCCGGGCTCGGCGCGGACTGGGACTTCGCCGCGTTCACACAGGTCACGCAGGGTGGGATCGTGCCGCGGTACCGACCCGAGGACTTCCACGCCGCGGCCCTGCTCAGCCATCTGGACGCCCTCGACGCCGGCGTCACGACCGTCGTCGACTACAACCACGGCCTCGTCGAGCCCGCCGACGCGGAGGCGTCCCTGCGGGCGGCGACGGAGTCCGGGGCCCGCGTCCGGTACGCCTGGGGGCACGCCGCCATGCAGGCGAACGATCCCGCGCGGTCCTGGTACACCGCCGTCGAGCCGCTGCTGGCGCGGCGGACGGACCTGGTGGACGTCGCGCTGGCTCTGGACTGGTCGAGCGATCCCGCGCTGCCCGAGCGCGCGGCGTGGGAGTTCGCCGCCCGGGAGAACCTGCAGGTCACGGCCCACAGCGGGCTCTACGGCCGCGGCACCGACGCGTTCATCGACGCGCTCCGGAACACCGGCCGGCTCCGCTCCGGGACGCTCTACGTCCACGCGGGTGCCTTCGGCGACAGCAGCTATCGGGCGATCCGGGACAGCGGTGGCGCGATGGCGATCTGCACCGAGAGCGAGTTCACCTTCGGCCAGGGCAGGCCCGCCACCAAGCAGGTGGCGAGGTACGGGATCGGGGCGGGGCTCGGCTCGGACACGGTCGTCTACGAGTCCGCCGACCTGCTCACCGCGATGCGCAGCACACTGAACGCCGACCGGCTGCGGGCCAACACCGAGGCGCAGCAGGCGAACGCCCCGCTGCCCGCCCCGCAGCTCACCGCCGCGCAGGTGCTGGAGTGGGGGACCGTCGGCGGCGCCCGGGCGCTCGGTCTCGCCGACCGGATCGGAACGGTGGAGGTGGGCAAGCGTGCCGACCTGGTGCTCCTGCGCCCCCGCAGCCCGCTCGGCGGGCTCGCGCTGGCCAACCACCCCGCGGCGGCGGTCGTGCTGCACGCCTCGCGCGCGGACGTCGACACGGTGCTGGTGGACGGCCGGATCGTGAAGCGGGACGGGACCCTGGTGGCCGACCTCGCCGCCGCACAACGGGCGGCCACCGACACCCGCGCGCACGTGCTCGCCGACCTCGATCTTGCCGCCGCCCGCCGGGGCAGGACCTGAGCGAGAGTGCCGTTCGTGCGGACCTACCGCACGAGAGTGCCGTTCGTGCGGTCTGCGGAGGGTCGGCGCAGGGTCCCTCGGCTCCACGGGTACGCTGAAGCTCCGTGCAGACTCGCGCGACCCGTCATCTGTTCGTCACCGGCGGGGTCGCATCCTCGCTGGGCAAGGGCCTCACCGCCTCCTCCCTGGGCCAGCTGCTCACCGCCCGTGGCCTCCGCGTCACCATGCAGAAGCTGGACCCCTACCTCAACGTCGACCCCGGGACGATGAACCCGTTCCAGCACGGCGAGGTCTTCGTCACCGAGGACGGCGCGGAGACCGACCTCGACGTCGGCCACTACGAGCGGTTCCTCGACCGGAACCTGCACGGCCGGGCCAACGTCACGACCGGCCAGGTCTACTCCGAGGTGATCGCCAAGGAGCGCCGCGGCGAGTACCTCGGCGACACCGTGCAGGTCATCCCGCACATCACGAACGAGATCAAGGACCGCATCCTCGCGATGGCGGAGCCGGACTCCGACGGCGTCGTCCCCGACGTCGTCATCACCGAGGTCGGCGGCACCATCGGCGACATCGAGTCGCTGCCGTTCGTCGAGGCGGCCCGCCAGGTCCGTCACGAGGTGGGCCGGGACAACTGCTTCTTCCTGCACGTGAGCCTGGTGCCCTACCTCGCGCCGAGCGGCGAGCTGAAGACCAAGCCCACCCAGCACTCCGTCGCGGCCCTGCGGAACATCGGCATCCAGCCCGACGCCCTGGTCCTGCGCGCCGACCGGGAGATCCCCGAGGCGATGAAGCGCAAGATCTCCCTGATGTGCGACGTCGAGCTCGACGGCGTCGCGGCGGCCCCCGACGCCCCGTCGATCTACGACATCCCCCGCGTGCTGCACCGCGAGGCGCTCGACGCCTACGTCGTGCGACGGCTGGGCCTCCCGTTCCGCGACGTCGACTGGACCGTGTGGGGGGACCTGCTCGAGCGCGTCCACAACCCGGACGAGACGGTCACGATCGCGCTGGTCGGCAAGTACGTCGACCTCCCCGACGCCTACCTGAGCGTGACCGAGGCCCTGCGTGCGGGCGGTTTCGCCCACCGCGCCAAGGTCGAGATCCGGTGGGTGCCGTCGGACGAGTGCGAGACCCCGGCGGGCGCCGCGGCGGCGCTCGAGGGCGTCGACGGCGTGCTCGTCCCCGGTGGCTTCGGCATCCGCGGGATCGAGGGCAAGCTCGGCGCGATCACCCACGCGCGCACCCGCGGCATCCCCACCCTGGGGCTCTGCCTGGGCCTGCAGTGCATGGTGATCGAGGCCGCGCGGAACCTCGCGGGCCTCACCGACGCGTCGAGCAGCGAGTTCGACCCCCGCACCCCCCACCCGGTCATCTCGACGATGGCCGAGCAGCTCGACGTCGTCGCCGGCGAGCGGGACATGGGCGGGACCATGCGCCTCGGCGCCTACCCGGCCACGCTGGGGGAGGGGACCGTCGTGGCGAGGGCCTACGGGACCCGCGAGGTGTCCGAGCGGCACCGGCACCGCTACGAGGTCAACAACCACTACCGGGACCGGCTCGCCGAGGCCGGGCTGGTCTTCGGCGGGACCTCGCCCGACGGCGGCCTGGTCGAGTTCGTCGAGCTGCCTGCGGAGGTGCATCCCTTCTTCGTGGGGACCCAGGCGCACCCCGAGCTGAAGTCCCGGCCCACCCGGCCGCACCCGCTGTTCGCGGCGTTCGTCAAGGCCGCGCTCGCGTACAACGCCGCGGACCGGCTCCCCGTCGAGATGCCCTCCCGCAAGAACGGGCGCAAGACCGAGCCCGCCGAGGTCGCCTCGTGAAGCCCGGGGAACACGACTTCCCGGTCGCCTCGTCGACGGACATCTACGAGGGCCGCGTGATGGCCGTGCGGGCCGACCAGGTGGTCATGCCCGGAGGCCGGGAGGCGACCCGCGAGATCGTCGAGCACCCGGGGGCGGTGGCGATCGCCGCCGTCGATGAGCAGGACCGGCTCATGATGATCCTGCAGTACCGCCACGCCGTCCGCCGACGCCTGTGGGAGATGCCCGCGGGTCTGCTCGACCACGCGGGGGAGGACCCCACCGAGGCCGCCGCGCGCGAGCTCGAGGAGGAGGCGGGTCTGCAGGCCGCGGACTGGTCCGTGCTGGTCGACGCCGTGCCCTCGCCCGGCTTCTCTGAGGAGGCGATCCGGGTCTTCCTCGCCACGGGCCTGACCCGGGTCGACCGCCCCGACCTGGGGGACGACGAGGAGGCGGACCTCGAGCCGCGCTGGATCCCGCTGGCCGAGGCGGTCGCCATGGTGCTGCGCGGCGAGATCGTCAACGCGACGACCGTGGCCGGCGTCCTGGCGCTGCAGGTGGTCCGGGACGGCCACGGCACCACCCGCGACACCGACGCGGACTGGCCCGACCGCCCCACCCGCTTCGCCGCGCGCCGGACCTGACCCGTGAGTGGCGATGTCGCCATGGCGACCATCGCCGCTCACAGGTCAGCCTGCGGCGCGCTTGCGGGCGTCCTCGGGGAAGGTCTTGGCCTCGATGCAGGTCGTGGACCAGCCCTCGAAGGCCTCGGTGATCCCGTCGAGGTCCTCGATCTCCGCCAGCAGGTCCGCCTGCGAGGCGTCGGTGGCCTCCTCGATCGACGTCCGCAGCACCTGTCCGGCCGAGGTGAGGGCGCCGTCGGCCCTCTGGACGCGGCTCGCCCCCGACCCCCTCGCCCCCGACGGTCTGGGTGGCATGCCCGGGCGCACCGTCGCCGTCGACTGGGAGGTCGCCGAGGACGAGCGCTTCGACCGGGTCGCCGCCCGCGGGACCGTCGACGCCGTGCCCGAGGCCGCGCACAGCGTGCACGTGGAGGTGGCGGCCCTGGCGCCGGGCCGCGAGTACTTCTACCGGTTCCGCGCGGCCGGGGCCCTCTCCCCCGTCGGTCGCACGCGGACCGCACCCGAACCGGGCTCGCTCGGCGCCCTGACCACGTGCGTCGCCTCCTGCGCGAACTACCCGGTCGGCTGGTTCACCGCGTACCGGCGGCTGGCCGAGGACGAGCCCGAGCTGGTCCTGCACCTCGGCGACTACCTCTACGAGTACTCGACGCCCGCGGGGTCGGTGCGCGCCGTCGTCGGCCCCGAGACCACCGAGCTCGCGGGCTACCGGCAGCGCCACGCGCAGTACAGGACGGACCCGGACCTGCAGGCGGCCCACGCCGTCGCGCCCTGGCTCGTCGTGTGGGACGACCACGAGGTGGACAACAACTGGGCCGGGGAGACGGCCGAGGACGGCAGCAGGCTGCTCGCCCGCCGGGCCGCCGCGTTCCAGGCCTACTACGAGCACATGCCGCTGCGTCGCAGCTCCGTCCCCCGCGGCATCGACATGCAGCTCTACCGGCGCGTGCCGTGGGGCGCCCTCGCGACCTTCCACATGATGGACACCCGCCAGTACCGCAGCGACCAGGCCTGCGGCGACCGGATGCGCGTCGACTGCGGGGAGCGGTTCGACCCCGCCCGGTCGCTGCCCGGCGCGGCCCAGGAGGCCTGGCTGCTCGACGGTCTGCGCACCTCCCGGGCCCGCTGGGACGTCCTGGGGCAGCAGGTCTTCTTCGCCGAGCGTCGGGGCCGCGACGGGGCGTACGCGATGGACGCCTGGGACGGCTACGCCCCCTCGCGCGACCGGGTCACCCGGGGTTGGGTCGAGGCGGGCGTGCGCAACGCCGTCGTCCTCACCGGGGACGTGCACACCCACTGGGCCAACGAGCTCCCCCTCGACGACACCGTGGTGGGCACCGAGCTCGTGGCGGGCTCCGTCACCTCCGAGGGCGACGGCGACGGCGCGACCGACCATCCCGACCTGCACGTGAACCCGCACCTGCGGTTCCGCAGCAACCGGCGCGGGTACGTCCGGGTCCGGTACTCCGCGGACCGGGTCACGGCGGACTTCCGGGTGCTCGACGCCGTCACGCGGCCGGGGGAACCGGTCCGCACCGCCGCCTCCTTCGTGATCCCCGACCGGGAGCCGGGCCTGAACCCCGCGTGATCCGGCATGCTGTCCGCATGGCCATCACCCGTGGATTCACCGGTCGGCGGAAGACACGCGACCCGCGGCTGCCCCCCGGTCAGTACGACGCCGGGGCGGACTGGCCCGTGCTCAACGCCGAGGCCACGCCGCGGATCGGCACCGACCGCTGGACCTTCACCATCGACGGGCTCGTCGAGCAGCCGGTGAGCTGGACCTGGGCGGAGATCCAGGCGCTGCCGCGCTCGCGCTACGAGGGCGCCATCCACTGCGTCACGACCTGGTCGAAGTTCGACATGACCTTCGACGGCGTCTCGGTGGACACGCTGCTCGAGGCGGTCTCGCTGTCCCCGGACGCGGCCTACGTCATGGCCACCTCGCACACCGGCTACGCCACGAACCTCCCGCTGGAGGACGTCACCGGGGGCAAGGCCTGGGTGGTCTGGACGGTCGACGGGTCCCCGCTGACCACCGAGCACGGCGGCCCGGCCCGGTTGCTGGTCCCCCACCTGTACTTCTGGAAGTCCGCGAAGTGGGTCTCCGGCCTGCGGGTCATGGCCTCCGACGAGCCGGGCTTCTGGGAGCGCAACGGCTACCACGACCGCGGCGACCCCTGGCTCGAGCAGCGCTACCAGGGGGACTGACGTGGTCGCCTGGCAGAAGGCGATGGTCGTGGAGGTCCGCCGCGAGACGCCGAACGCGAAGACCTTCCGGCTGAAGCTGCCCGCCGTGTCCGAGCACGTCGCGGGCCAGTACTACGTGCTGCGGCTGACCGCGGAGGACGGGTACACGGCCCAGCGGGACTACTCGGTCGCCTCGGTGCCCGGCTCGGACCTGGTCGACCTCACGGTCGAGCTGCTGCCCGGCGGGGAGGTGTCGGAGTTCCTGCACGAGGTCGTCGAGCCCGGGGACGAGCTGGAGGTCAGGGGCCCGATCGGCGGCTGGTTCGCGTGGCGCGGGGACTCCCCGGCGCTCGGGGTGGCAGGCGGCTCCGGGGTGGTGCCGCTGATGTCGATGCTGCGCCTCTCCCGGCTCCGCGACCCCTCGCTGTTCCGGTTGGTCGTGTCGGCGCGGCGACCCGCGGACCTCTACTACGGCGCCGAGGTCGTGGGCCCGCAGACGACCGTGGTCTACACGAGGCAGACCCCGCCGTCCTGGCCGCGGCCGGTGGGCCGGCTGACCGCGGACGACCTCGCCCCGACCCTCACCCCGACCCAGACCGTCTACGTCTGCGGCACCCCCCCGTTCTGCGACCACGCCACGGGCCTCCTGGAGTCCCTGGGCGTGAGCACGGACCGCATCCGGGTCGAACGCTTCGGCCCCAGCTGACGGAACGTCCGACTCGCGCGTCGAGACCGAGGGACTCGCGCCCACGACTCCCCCGGTTCCGACGCGCGAGTCCCCCACTTCCGACGCGCGAGTCGGACACAGACCCCGCGAGTCCCCCACTTCCGACGCGCGTGTCGGACACCACGGCCCGCGAGTCCGACACCACGGCGCACGAGGCGGACGTCGGTGGCGTCAGGCGCGGCGGTACATCTCGGCGGCGGCGCGGGAGAAGCCGTCGGGGACGCCGGCTGCGGCGAGGGTTGCCGCCGCCTCCTCCATCTCCGCCACCCACCGCCAGCCCTTCTCGGCGGCGATCCCGCTGATCCGGTCGAGCGCGGCGGGGTAGTCCACCCCGGTGCGGGCCAGCTCCTCGCGGAGTGGCGCGTCGACGCCCAGGGTGCGGGCGGCTTCGTCGAGGGCCAGCCAGATGGCGGGCAGCGCCTTGCTCTGGAGGGCGAAGCAAGCCTTGAGCGCGCTCGCGGTCCCGACCTCCGGGCCGAGGTGCCGGGCCTGGAACGGCGTGCCCGCGAACAGTGCCTCGACCAGGGTGGCGTGTGGCCCGGACAGCCAGAGCACCGTGGTGCCTGCCTCCCACGCGGGCGGGCCGATCACCGCGGCGTCGACCAGCCCGTCGTCGGGGAACAGGTCGGACAGGCCGGTGACCGTGCCGGGCGAGACGGCGTTGGCA
>NZ_JACBXB010000210.1 GCF_013870575.1 Pseudonocardia pini | reverse complement strand
GGGCGATCCCGTTCTCCGCCAACGTGCGCCGACCGGCCTCGCTGATCCAGTCCGTGCTCCAGGCCGGGGCGAACACCGTCCGCACCTCGACGGGCCCGTACCCGGCCGCGCCGAGGGCCGCGGCGATGTCCGTGCGCATCTCGTCGAGCGCCGGGCAGCCCGAGTACGTCGGGGTGATCGTGACGACCACGCCGGAGTCCCGCTCGACCACGGACCGGATCACACCGAGGTCGTCGAGGGTCAGCATGGGCATCTCGGGATCCACGACGCTCCCGACCACCTCCCGCACGCTCACCAGGTCGCCCCGGGGTGCGCCCGGGCCACGCTCTGCAGCTCGGCGAGCACCAGCCCCAGTCGCTCGGTGTGCAGGCCCTGCCTGCCGCCGCGCCCGCCGACGGTGCCCGTCGGCCGCAGGTCCGGCCGGGTCAGGGTGGCCTGGCGGAGGACCTGGTCCAGCACGCCGTCGACCTCATCGCGGGTGTCCGCCGGGTCCACGGCGACGCCGGCCGCGACGAGCCTGCGCTCCTCCACCGAGGTGCGGAACAGCTCGCCGAGGTACGGCCACACCCACTCCAGCGCCGCCTGCGCGCGCCGGTGGGACTCCGCCGTGCCGTCGCCGAGACGCAGGATCCAGCGGGCGGCGTAGTCCCGGTGGTAGGTCAGCTCCTTCACGCCCTTGGCCGCGACCGCCGCGACGACGGGGTCGGCCGAGCCGAGCAGCCGCTGCAGCAGCGCGAGCCGCCAGGTGGAGAACACCAGCAGCCGCGCCACGCACCGGGCGAAGTCCAGGTCGTCGGACTGCTCGGCCAGCGCGACGTTGCGGAACTCCGCCTGGTCCCGCAGGTAGGCGAGCACGTCCTCGTCCCGGCCCGCGCCCTCGACGTGCCCCGCGCGGGCCAGCAACACCCGAGCCTGGCCGAGCAGGTCGAGCGCGATGTTGGCCAGCGCGACCTCCTCCTCCAGCTCGGGGGCGTTCGCCACCCACTCCGCGAGCCGCTGGCTGTAGACCAGCACGTCGTCGCCCAGCATCTGGCAGTACGCGGCGAGATCCGCCGGGTCGACGCCGGCGGGGACGGCCGCGGAGATCTCCGCCTCGACGTCCGCGAAGCCGGTCCCGAAGGCCCAGCGCGGGTCGTCCTGCGCGGTGGTCTCCGACAGGGACTGGTAGGCGTTCGTGGCGTCGTGTTCGCCCTCGTGGATGCTGCTCACAGGTGCGGCACCTCCTCCGGGATCACGTAGAAGGTCGGGTGCCGGTAGACCTTGTCGCCCGCGGGCGCGAAGAAGGGGTCCTTCTCCGTCGGGCTCGACGCCGTGACGTCCTCCGCCTTCACGACCCAGATCGACACGCCCTCGTTGCGGCGGGTGTAGACGTCCCGGGCGTTGTGCAGCGCCATCTCCGCATCGGCGGCGTGCACCGAGCCGACGTGCACGTGGTTGAGCCCGCGCTTGCCGCGCACGAACACCTCGTAGAGCGGCCAGTCGCGACGCCGCACGCCCTGTCCCGTGGGCACCCCCGTGGTGGGGACGGCACCGTGCCCACCCTCGGCCGTGACCTCGCCGGTCTGCTCGCCGTCCCCGGGGATCACGCCGACACCGCCTTCGCCCGCTTGTCCGCGTACGCCCGGGCCGCCTCGCGCACCCAGGCCCCGTTCTCGTGGGCGCGGCGGCGGTGCGCCAGCCGCTGCGCGTTGGCCGGGCCCGCCCCGGTGATCACGGCCTGGAACTCCGACCAGTCCGGCTCGCCGAAGTCGTGTGCGCCGCGCTCGGCGTTCCACCGCAGGTCCGGGTCGGGCAGCGTGATGCCCAGAGCCTCGGCCTGCGGCACGGACATGTCGACGAACCGCTGCCGCAGCTCGTCGTTCGTGTGCCGCTTGATGCCCCACTCCATCGACTGCTGGGTGTTCGGCGAGTCGCCGTCCGCGGGGCCGAACATCATCAGCGACGGCCACCACCAGCGGTTCACCGACTCCTGCACCATCTCCCGCTGCGCAGCCGTGCCGTGGCACATCGCGAGCAGCAGCTCGAAGCCCTGCCGCTGGTGGAAGGACTCCTCCTTGCAGATCCGCACCATCGCCCGCGCGTAGGGCCCGTACGAACAGCGACACAGCGGCACCTGGTTGCAGATCGCCGCGCCGTCGACCAGCCAGCCGATCACCCCGACGTCCGCATAGGACAGTGCCGGGTAGTTGAAGATCGACGAGTACTTCTGCCGGGCCGAGACCAGCAGCTCGGTCAGCTCCTCGCGGTCCACGCCGAGCGTCTCCGCCGCGGCGTAGAGGTACATGCCGTGCCCGGCCTCGTCCTGCACCTTGGCCAGCAGGATCGCCTTGCGCCGCAACGACGGGGCACGGGTGATCCAGGTGCCCTCGGGCTGCATCCCGATGATCTCGGAGTGGGCGTGCTGCGCGATCTGGCGGATCAGCGTCTTGCGATAGGCCTCGGGCATCCAGTCCCGGGGCTCGATCCGCTGGTCGGCGTCGATCGTGGCCTGGAACTCCCGGGCGTAGGCCTCGGGGGACCGGGCGTCGGTCGCGGTCATCGCGAACCTCCATAACCGAATGTTCGTTCGTCTGATGATGGCGCACGGGAGCGCCCCGCGCAACCGCCGGGCGCCACCCTTGATCACCTGATAGCCACCGCCTCGACCCTGTCGACGACGCCGCGCCCGTGCTAGCCTCCCGGCAACCGAACGATCGTTCGCCGACGATGACACCGATCCGAGGGAGCACCATGAGCGCGTTGCTGCGCAGCTTCGTCTCTGGCGACTGGCATACCGCACCGGACGAGGGCCGCCCGCTCTTCGACGCCGTGAGCGGCGAGGAGGTCGCCCGGATCTCCTCGACCGGCGTCGACTTCGGCGCCGCGCTCCGCTACGGCCGCGAGGTCGGCGGCCCCGCGCTGCGGGAGCTGACCTTCCACCAGCGCGCCGCTCTCCTCAAGGCCCTGGGCGGGCACCTGCGCGAGCACCGCGAGGAGCTCTACGCCGTCTCCGCGCGCACCGGCGCGACGCTCGGCGACTCGAGGTTCGACGTCGACGGCGGCATCGGCGTCCTGCTCGCCTACGCCTCCAGGGCGAAGCGCGAGCTGCCGAACGACACGGTCTACGTCGAGGGTCCGGTCGAGCCGCTCGGCCGCGGCGGCACGTTCGTCGGCCAGCACCTCTGCACCCCGCTGCACGGGGTCGCGGTGCAGGTGAACGCCTTCAACTTCCCCGTCTGGGGGCCGCTGGAGAAGCTCGCGCCCGCGTTCCTCGCGGGTGTCCCGTCGCTGGTCAAGCCCGCCAGCCCGACCGCGTTCCTCACCGCGAGGCTGGTCGAGCTGATCGTCGAGTCCGGGCTCCTGCCCGCGGGCGCGCTGCAGTTCGTGGCCGGCTCCCTGGGCGATACCCTCGACCACCTGACCGGGCAGGACCTCGTCGCCTTCACCGGGTCGGCGTCGACCGCGCAGACCCTGCGCACGCACCCCGCGATCGTCCGCAACGCGGTGCGGTTCTCGGCGGAGGCGGACTCGCTGAACTTCTCCGCCCTGGGCCCCGACGGCGACCTGGACCTGTTCGTGCAGGGGCTCGTCACGGAGATGACGGTGAAGGCGGGCCAGAAGTGCACCGCGATCCGTCGCGCCTTCGTGCCCGCCGGCCGGGTGGACGAGGTCGTCGAGGCCGCGTCCGCCGCGCTCGCCGAGGTCACGGTCGGCCCGGAGGGGCGGATGGGCGCGCTGGCGTCGGCCGAGCAGCGCGAGGAGGTCCGCCGGTCGGTCAAGGCCCTGGCCGACGCGGGCCGGATCGTGGTGGGCGACCCCGAGGAGGACCCGGTCGGCCGGGGCGCCTACCTCGCCCCCGTCCTGCTGGTCGGGGACCCGGAACGGGCCGAGCCGCACGAGGTCGAGGCCTTCGGCCCGGTCTCCACGATCCTGCCGTACGAGAGCACCGCGCAGCTGGTCGACTACGCCGCCCGCGGCCAGGGCAGCCTCGCAGGCTCGATCGTCAGCGCGGACACCGCGTTCGTCCGCGAGGTCGTGCTCGGCGTCGCACCCTTCCACGGGCGACTCCTCGTGCTGAACGAGAAGGACGCGAAGGAGTCCACCGGCCACGGCTCCCCGCTGCCCCAGCTCGTGCACGGCGGCCCCGGCCGCGCGGGCGGCGGCGAGGAGCTGGGCGGGATCCGCGGCGTGCTGCACCACATGCAGCGCACCGCGGTCCAGGCCGACCCGGACACCCTCGCCGCCCTCACCGGCCGCTGGGTCGAGGGCGCGGAACGCCGCGAGACCGAGGTCCACCCCTTCCGGCTGCACCTGGAGGAGCTGCGACCGGGGGACACGCTCGTCGCGGGCCCGCGGACCGTCACGCAGGAGGACGTGGAGCACTTCGCCGAGTTCACCGGCGACACCTTCTACGCGCACATGGACGCGGAGGCGGCCGCCGCGAACCCACTGTTCGGCGAGCGCGTGGCGCACGGCTACCTGATCGTGTCGCTGGCGGCGGGACTGTTCGTGGACCCCGATCCCGGCCCGGTCCTGGCGAACTTCGGGGTGGACGACCTGCGGTTCCTCACCCCCGTGAAGTTCGGCGACGCCCTCACCGTCACCCTGACCTGCAAGCAGCTGACCCCGCGGGAGACCGCCGGGTACGGCGAGGTCCGGTGGGACGCGAACGTCACGCGGCAGGACGGCGAGTCCGTGGCGCGCTACGACGTGCTGACCCTGGTGGCCAAGCAGGCCGCGACGTGAGCGGGTTCGGCGAGGCTCCCGCGCCCGAGACCCTCGACGCCGCGGAGCGGATGTCCACCGACCAGCTGCGCGCCCTGCAGCTCGAGCGTCTGCAGTGGACGCTTCGACACGCGTACGAGAACGTCCCGCACTACCGCACGGCGTTCGACGAGGCCGGCGTCCACCCGGACGACTGTCGTGCGCTCTCCGACCTGGCGAAGTTCCCGACCACGAGCAAGGCCGACCTGCGGGAGAACTACCCGTTCGGGATGTTCGCGGTGCCGCAGGCCGAGGTCCGCCGGATCCACGCGTCGTCGGGCACCACGGGCAAGCCGACGGTCGTCGGCTACACCGCGCGAGACGTCGACACCTGGGCGGGCCTGGTCGCCCGCTCGATCCGCGCCGCGGGCGGCAGGCCGGGCCACCGCATCCACAACGCCTACGGCTACGGCCTGTTCACCGGCGGCCTCGGCGCGCACTACGGCATCGAGAAGCTCGGGGCGACCGCGATCCCGGTGTCCGGCGGCATGACCCCGCGGCAGGTCCAGCTGATCCAGGACTTCCGCCCGGACGTCATCATGCTGACCCCCTCCTACATGCTCACGCTGCTCGGCGAGTTCGAGCGCCAGGGCGTCGACCCGCGGGCCACGTCGTTGCAGGTCGGGATCTTCGGCGCGGAGCCGTGGACCGAGCAGATGCGCTCCGAGATCGAGGAGCGCACGGCGATGCACGCGGTCGACATCTACGGGTTGTCCGAGGTGATGGGACCCGGTGTGGCACAGGAGTGCGTGGAGACCAAGGACGGCCTGCACGTGTGGGAGGACCACTTCTTGCCCGAGGTCATCGACCCGCTCGACGGCACCGCCCTGGCCGACGGCGAGGAGGGCGAGCTGGCCTTCACCTCGCTGACCAAGCAGGCGCTGCCGATCATCCGCTACCGCACGCGGGACCTCACCCGGCTGCTGCCGGGCACCGCGCGGCCCGCGATGCGCCGGATGCAGAAGATCACCGGCCGCTCGGACGACATGATCATCCTGCGTGGGGTGAACCTGTTCCCCACGCAGATCGAGGAGATCGTGCTGCGGACCGCGGGCCTCGCCCCGCACTTCCAGATGGTGCTGACCACCGAGGGTCGGATGGACGCGCTCGCGGTCCGGGTGGAGGCGCGGCCGGACACCACGCCGCAGCGCCGGGCCGCCGCGGCGGCGGAGCTGGTCTCGGCGGTGAAGGACACGGTCGGGGTGTCGGTGGCCTGCGAGGTGGTGGACCCGGACACCCTCGAGCGGTCCGTCGGCAAGCTGCAGCGGCTGCGGGACCTCCGCGCGCGGTGATCGGGCCCCGCACGCAGCCACCCCCTCTCACCTGCAGTAACGAGGCAACAGGGAAGTTCTGGAGAGAGTGCCGGACCCGTTCCCAGCGCGGGTCCGGGGCTCTACCGTCTCCTGGCATGAGCGTTCACACCCACGAGCACAGCCACGGCGACACCGCGCACACCCACGAGCACGGGCAGCACGACCACCAGCACGTGGAGCACTCCCACACCCACACCCACGAGGGCGAGACCCACGAGCACCCCCACGCGCACGACGCCGGCGTGGACCAGGTGCACGAGCACGCGCACTAGCAGGCCCGCCCCAGGGGGTCAGCGCGTCGCGGGCGTGTGCACCACGTGCACGGTGCCGTTGGTCAGCGTGGTCACCGAGGCGACGGGCAGCGGGAAGGACTCGGTCCCCTCCGGGAAGAGCCGCTCCCCCTTGCCGACGACGAGCGGGTGCACCAGCAGGTGCAGCTCGTCGAGCAGCCCCTCGGCGATCAGGCCGCGGATGAGCTGGATGCTGCCGGACATGCCCAGGTCCGGCCCGTCGCCCGCCTTGATCTCGCGCAGCCGCGCCACCCAGTCCGCGCCCAGGACGGTGGCGTTGCCCCACTCCGCGGACTCCAGGGTCGAGGAGACCACGAACTTCGGCGGCGCCGCCATCTGCTCGGCGAAGGGGTCGCCCGCGAGCGGGGCGAAGTGCTCGGCGAACCCTGCGTAGGTCTTGCGGCCCAACAGCATCCGCGGCTGCATGAGCGTGCCGACGACGGCACCCACCTCGTCGTCGAAGTAGGGGAAGTGCCAGTTCTCGGGCGCCTCGACGACGCCGTCGACCGAGGTGAAGAGGCCGGCGATGATCCTGCTCATGATGTCCTCCGGGGGAAGTCCGTCGATGTCGAAGGGGAAGACGGCCGCCGCCCCCAGGACTCGTTGATCCGTTCGAGTGAACGCGAAGTCGATCGACCGCGACGTCGGGCCGGCTTAGTCTCCGGCCCGTGTGGGTGATCACGGGGAGCTCCGGACATCTCGGCGAGGCGCTCGTGCGGGTGCTGCGCGAGCGCGGCGAGGAGGTCGTGGGCCTCGACGTGCTCCCGGGCCCCACGACGACGCTCGTCGGCTCGGTCACCGATCCTTCGGCGGTGGCCGAGGCCGTGCGCGGTGCGGACCACGTGCTGCACACCGCGACGCTGCACAAACCGCACGTCGGCTCGCACGGCCGACAGGACTTCGTGGCGGTCAACGTGACCGGCACGCTGACCGTGCTGGAGCAGGCCGCGGCCGCGGGCGTGCGGAGCGTCGTGGTCACCTCCAGCACCAGCGCGTTCGGCCGGGCGCTGACCCCGGCGGCCGGTGAGCCCGCCTCCTGGGTCACCGAGGACGTCCCGCACCGCGTCCGCAACATCTACGGCGCCACCAAGACCGCCGCCGAGGACCTGGCCGAGCTCGCGGCCCGGGACGGACTTCCCGCAGTGGTGCTGCGCAGCGCGCGCTTCTTCCCGGAGGCGGACGACCGGGACGAGGTCCGGAGCCGGTGGACGGACGCGAACCTCAAGGCCGTCGAGTTCCTGTACCGACGCGTGGACCTCGCCGACCTCGTCGACCTCCACCTCCTCGCGGCGACCCGGGCCCCCGAGCTCGGTTTCGGCCGGTACGTCGCGAGCGCGACGACGCCGTTCACCCGCGGCGACCGCGCGGAGCTCGGCCGAGA
>NZ_JACBXB010000020.1 GCF_013870575.1 Pseudonocardia pini | reverse complement strand
GCTACGGCTCGGCCATCCGGTCCCTGACCTAGTGTCCCGGACCCACGAACCGCAGGAGGTCGCGACGGTGTCGACGATGAGCCACTGGTGCGCGTTCTGGGCGCGGTGGAACCCCGCGGGCGTGGCGCTGGTCCACGCGGGCAGGCCGTACCGCTGGGCGTGGCTGGAGTCCGAGGTCGCCGCGATGGCGGGGCGGTTGCGCGCCGTCGGGATCGGCCTCGGCGACCGGGTCGGGATCCTCGCCCACAACCGCCCCGAGTTCGTCGTCGCGCTGATCGCGGTCGCCCGGCTCGGTGCGGTGCTCGTCCCGTTCAACCCGCGGCTCACCCACCCCGAGGTGCGGGAGGCCGCGGCACTCGTCGAGCCCACGCTCGTGCTGACCGAGCCGAGCTTCCGGCACGTCGTCGCCGGCGTGGTCGACGAGGCCGCCACGATCGACCTGGACGACCCCGAGCCCTTCGGCCCGGGTCCGGTCACCCCGGTCGGCGTGGACGACGGGCCGGACCTCGCACCGGACGACGCTGTGCTGATCTGCTTCACCAGCGGGACCACCGGCCGTCCCAAGGGTGCGGTGCTGACCCACGGCAACGCGGCGGCGGTCGCGGAGGCGACGGCGATCGTGACGGGCCTGACGCAGGCGGACGTCTCGCTCGTCCCCGCCCCGCTCGCCTTCGCCGGGTCGAGCGGGGCCGTGGCGATCCCGCTGCTCCGCTGCGGCGGGACGCTGGTGCTGGACCAGGGCGCGGATCCCGAGTTCCTGCTGTGGCAGGTCGAACGGCTGCGGGTCACCCAGCTCGGCGTCGTGCCGGTGATCTACGAACGGATGGCGGCACACCCCGCCTTCGGCTCCGCCGACCTCTCCAGCCTGCGCGTCGCCCGGTGCGGGGGCTCCTCGGTGTCCCCCTCGCTGGTCGAGGCCTGGCGCAGCCGCGGCGTGCCGCTGGTGACGAGCTACGGCCTGACCGAGGCCACCGGGTTCGCGATCCAGATGCCGCCCGCGCGGATGGACGACAAGCACGGGCTCACCGGGCTCCCGATCACCGGTCTGGCCTGCCGGGTCGTCGCCGACGACGGCCGGGTGGCCGAGCCGGGGACACCGGGTGAGCTGCAGCTGCGGGGCCGCACGGTGATGCGGGGCTACTGGCAGGACCCGGGGGAGACCCGCGCGGCCCTCACCGAGGACGGCTGGCTGCGGACCGGCGACCTCGCGGTGTCCGACGACGAGGGCTTCGTCGGGATCGTCGACCGGATCAAGGACATGCTGATCTCCGGGGGGATCAACGTCTACCCCGCCGAGATCGAACGGGTGCTCGCCGGTACCCCGGGCGTGCGCGAGCTCGCCGTCGTGGCCGAGCCGCACCGGCGGTGGGGCGAGGTGCCGGTCGCCGTCGTGGTCGCCTCCGACCGGCCGCTGGCCGAGCGCGGGCTGGTCGAGACCGCACGAGCACGGTTGGCCGACTTCAAGCGACCCCGGCGGATCGTCTTCGTGGACGAGCTGCCGCGGAACTCGACCGGGAAGATCATGAAGGCGGACCTGCGGGCCGTCGTGACGAAGGGACGGGACCTCGATGCCTGACACGGGCGAGCTCACCACCACTCCCGAGCCGGGGACCGTCTGCCGGTACGGCCCGCAGGACGAGGTGCTCCACGACCCGGGCTCGGCCGCGACGTACAACGAGAGCGCGTACCTCAACTTCGCCGCGGGCCCGGCCACCGACGGTCTGCTGGGCGGGGTCCTCCGGGTGGGGCTGCGGCCGAACGAGGGCTACTCGCAGTTCTACCTGTGCCTACCGATGTCCGACGGCTCCACCCTGTACTGGAGCGCCCGCAGCCCGCTCGACGCGGCCACCTTCCCCGTCGGTCGGACGACCTGGACCTCGTCGTCGCTCACGATGGACGTCCTCGACCCCGGGCGCACCTGGCGGATCACCTACGAGGACGAGCAGACCCGGCGGGTCGTCGACCCGGGTGCCCTCGACCACGTCGGGCGGGCGCTGAACGCGAGCGACGCCGTGCGGTGCCGGCTCGATCTCACGTTCACCGCCGACCGGCCCCTGCACGTGATGCAGCCGACGGGGGAGATGATCCCCGGCCAGGACGCGGCCAAGGACCACTACGAACAGTTCGGAACGGTGTCGGGGACCCTCGTCGTGGGGGACCGGACCTACCCGGTGAGTGCGGCCCGGTCGTTCCGCGACCACTCCTGGGGCCCCCGCGACTACGTCTCCGCGATGTCCGACATGGACTGGTTCAACCTGTCCCTCGACGGCGGACCGGACTTCGTGGGCTACCGGATCAACAGCCGACCGGACCTGTCGGTCCAGGGGGTCCGGATCGACGGGGCGGGCGCGGCGTTCCTCGACGACGTCGTCGTGCGGAGCGACTGGACCGGGCTCGGCGCCGTCCGCGGGCCCCTGTCGATCGAGATGGCCGTCGCGGGGGAGCGGGTGACGATGGACGTCGAGGTCGTGCGCGCGGTCATGATCCGCCACCGCTCCGCCGAGCAGACCGTGCACAACACCTTCGGCCTGGTCCGGGTCCGGGCCGGTGACCTCGGCGGCGGGGGCTGGCTCGACCTGAACCGCCCCGCCGCCGTCACCGGCGCAGCGGCCGCAGCGTCGCGCGGATTCCCTGGATCACGGCCTCCGGGTTCTCCCACCCGGTGAAGTGACCGCCCCGGTCCGCGACCTCCACGAGGACCGGGGCGAACCACTTCCGCGTGGGTCCCTGCTCGAACAGCGCGATGCGGTTCTCGGCCGTCGCGCCCGGGGGGTAGGCGTCTCCGGCGAGGAACGTGAAGCCCGCCGGGGCCTCGACCGCGGGCGTCCGGTCGTGCGAGGGGCGCCAGGGGTAGCGGACCCCGTTGCGGTAGATGCGGATCGAGGAGCCGATCGTCTCGGTCACCCAGTACAGGGTGGCGTTCGTGAGCACGTGGTCCCGGGTGAACACCTCCTCGAAGGGCACGGCCGGGTCGCTCCACCTCCGCCACCGCTGGAGGAGCCAGGCGAGCATCCCGACCGGCGAGTCGGCGAGGGCGTGCGTGAGGGTCTGGCCGTCGAGCATGTGGGCGGAGAAGTGCGAGGCGTACGTCTCGAAGTAGCGCATCCAGCCGGCGCGCAGCTCGGGCGAGGCCCCCTCGGGGATCCCGCGGCCGCCGCCCCAGTACAGCTCGCTGTTGTACCGGTCCAGCGGCAGGTCCATGCCGAGGTGGATGCCGACCAGGTCGGCGGCGTACCTGTGCCCCAGCTGGGCGGTGACGAGGGAGCCGTAGTCCGATCCCGCGGCCGCGAACCGCGGGTACCCCAGCACCTCGGTCATCAGCGTGTGCCAGGTGTCGGCGATCTTCCAGAAGTTGGTGTCCGGCGGGGCCGGTGTGGAGAACCCGAAGCCGGGCAGGGACGGCACGACGACGTCGAACGCGTCGGCCGGGTCGCCGCCGTACGCGGCCGGGTCGGCCAGCGGCCCGATGACCTTGCTCCAGTCCCAGAAGGTCCACGGCCACCCGTGGGACAGGACGAGCGGCACCGGGTCCGGCCCCCGCCCCGGCTGCCGGACGAAGTGCACGGGGTGGCCGCCGACCTCGACCCGGTGCTGGGGGAAGGCGTTGATCGCGGCCTCCTGCGCGCGCCAGTCGAACCCGTCGACCCAGTAGTCGACGAGCTCCCGCAGGGTGGCGGTGCTGATGCCGTAGGAGGAGTCGGCGTTGTCCGGGTCGGCGTCCCAGCGCGTCGCCCGGAGGCGACGGCGGAGGTCCGTCAGCGTCTCCTCGGGGACGTCGACGGTGAAGGTCTCGAGGGTGGTCCCGGTGGGTGGCATCAGCGGATCACGAAGTGGTCGGTGTAGCCGGCCTTCGCGACCTCGTCGCACCGGGCGGCGTACTGCGGCACGCTGCCGAAGTAGCCGTAGACGGTCTTGGCCTTGCCCGGGACGTTCGTGCCCAGGAAGTACGACTCGGTCCCGGACTTGGCGAGCATCGTGCCCTGGTAGAGGTCCATCACGTGCTCGCCCCACTCCTCCTGTGCCGCGGGGCGCGGGTCGATGTAGGTGTGGCCCCCGGCGTCCAGGTGGGCGATGAGCTCGGTGATCCAGACGACGTTCTGCTCGCCGCAGATCGGGACGTTGCAGAAGACGCCCTTGGTGTGGGGGCCGGTGACCATGAAGAAGTTCGGGAACCCGGCCACCCCGATGCCCAGCAGCGTGCGTGGGCCGTCCGCCCAGTAGTCCTTGAGCGCGACCCCGTTCTCGCCGACGATGTCGATCCGGGTGAACGCGCCGGTGAACGCGTCGAACCCGGTGGCGAAGATGATCAGGTCGAACTCGTGCTCGACGCCGTCGACGACCATGCCCTTCGGGGTGAACCGCTCGTAGGGGGTCTCCTTGAGGTCGACGAGCCGCACGTTGTCCTGGTTGTAGGCCTCGTAGTAGCCGCTGTCCATGGTCACGCGGCGGGTCGAGAACGGGTAGCGCGGCATCAGCTTCTCGGCGACCGCCGGGTCGTCGATGCGCGCGCGGGCCTTCTCGCGGACGAACTCGCCGAACTCCTCGTTGATCGTGTCGTCGGTGTAGACCTCGCTGAACCCGTTGTGCCACTTCGCGAAGCCCGGCCGTTCCCAGAGCTGCTCGTACACCTCGCGCCGACCGGCGGCGTCGAAGTCGTGGCCCGACCGCGGGTCCCAGGCGTACATGAAACCGATGAAGCTCTGGTTGCACTTCTCGAAGAGCGACCGGGACTGGCCCTGCAGCGCCTGGTGCTGCTCGTCGGTGATGGGGGAGTTCCGCAGGGGCACGCAGTAGTTCGCGCTGCGCTGCAGGACGGTCAGGCTCGCCGCCGTCTTGGCGACCTCGGTGATGACCTGCACCCCGCTGGCGCCGGTCCCGAGGACGGCGACGCGTTTGCCCGCGTAGTCGACGGGCTGCTGCGGCCACCGTGCCGTGTGGTGCCACTCGCCCTCGAACTCGTCGAGCCCGGTGAGGTTCTCCGGCATCTGCGGCGCCGACTCGGTCCCCAGGGCCGTGACCAGGTAACGGGCGCGGTGGGTCTCGTCGCGGTCGGTCCGGACCTCCCAGACGTTCTCCGCCGCGACGTACCGGGCGGAGGTCACCGTCGTGTCGAAGTCGATGCTGCGGCGCAGGTCCAGCTTGTCCGCCACGAACCGCAGGTACCGCTCGACGTCGGCCTGTGAGGCGTAGTGCTCCGGCCAGCGCCACTCGCGGTAGATCTCCTCGGAGAAGAAGTACCCGTAGGTGTAGGACTCCGAGTCGAGACGGGCGCCCGGGTACCGGTTCGCGTGCCAGGTGCCGCCCACGTCCGATCCCGCCTCGAAGGCCCGGACGTCCAGGCCCGACCGGTCGCGGAGCCGATGGATCTGGTTGAGCCCGTTGATCCCGGCGCCGATCACGATGGCGTCGTACAGCGGCGTCGTTGCGTCTGTGTCCACACCCGTCTCCTTCTCCCCGAGGCGCGCCTCACGTCGGATCCGACCCTACCGGCCGGTCGGTCGTCGGTCCAGATCGGCGGAGCGCTGGTTGCCCGGCGCCCACGCGGGCGCTAACTTGGCCACGCCAACCGACCGACCGGTAGTCGGACTCGGGCAGGTGCGGAGCGCGCGGAAGGACGACGATGACCGATTTCGCTGTGGGGGAGGCGGTTCCCGCCGCCCAGGTGCCCCGGGAGCCGACGGCCCGCCGTTTCGTCGGCAAGGTCGCGCTCGTCACCGGCGCCGCGCGCGGGCAGGGTCGGGCCGAGGCGGTGCGCCTGGCCGCCGAGGGTGCCGACATCATCGCGGTCGACCTCGACGAGTCGCTCGACACCACGTCGTACCCGGGCCCGTCGTACGAGGACCTCGCGGAGACCGTCGCCCAGGTCGAGCGGTGGGACCGACGGATCGTGGCGGTCGAGGCGGACGTCCGGGACCTCGACGCGCTGCAGGACGCGGTGGCGGAGGGGGTGTCGACCCTCGGCAGGCTCGACGTCGTGATCGCCAACGCCGGGGCGGCGACGGCGGCCCATGCCTGGGAGATCAGCGCCGAGCAGTGGCGGGAGGCGATCGACGTCAACCTCACCGGGGCGTTCCACACCGCCAAGGCCGCCGTGCCGGTCCTGCTCCGGCAGGGGACCGGGGGGTCGATCGTCTTCACCAGCTCGGTCGCCGGGCTGCGCGGGGCCCCGTTCCTGGCGGCCTACTCGGCCGCCAAGCACGGTGTCGTGGGCTTCGCGACCGCGCTGGCCAACGAGCTCGCCCCCTACCGCATCCGGGTCAACACGGTGCACCCCAACGGGGTCGACACCGAGCTGAAGGTGCACGAGCTCTTCGCCCTGCTCGAGCAGCACTCCTTCGCCAGGCCCTACTACACGGGCTCGCTGCCGGACGCGACCAGCGACTCCGACGACATCGCGGCCGCGGTGGCCTGGATCGCCTCGGACGAGGCGCGCCACGTCACCGGCATCCAGCTCCCGGTCGACCGCGGACGGTTGAGCCGCTAGCACGTGGACAGCCGGACGGGGACCCCTTAGTCTTGTCCTACCGGCCGGTCGGGAGGCTACGCCGACCGAGCCGCTGCCGAACCTTCGACGACGAGGAAGGCACATGAACGACGTACAGCCCGACGGGTCGAGTGATCCGCTGATCCCCACCGCTCCCGCATGAGCGCGATCTGGGCAGGCCTCGCGCTCGGGGCGATCTACGGCCTGGTGGCGCTCGGCTACAACATCGTGTTCGTCTCGTCGGGCGTGTTCAACTTCGCCCACGCCCAGCTGCTGATGCTGGGCACGTTCGTCGCGTTCTTCGGGACGGTGACCCTCGGCCTCCCGCCGTGGCTGGTGTTCGTCCTGGCCGCCGTCGTCGTCGCGCTCGTCGCGGTGATCGAGGAGCGCACGGCGATCCGGTTCGTCCGCAGCACCGAGGGCCTCCTGGTCACGACGTTGGGCTTCGCCACGCTGCTGGACGGGGCCACGCAGGTCATCTGGGGCGGGGAGCCGCTGCAGGTGCCGTTCTTCGGGCCCAGCGAGGTCGTGTCCGTCGCCGGCGGGCAGGTGTTCCCCGTCGAGCTCGTCCTGATCGGTGCGATGGTCCTGCTCACGATCGTCTTCGTGCTGGTCAGCCGGTTCTCGATGCTGGGCATCGCGATGCTCGCCGTGTCGGAGGACCGCGAGGCCGCACTGATGCGCGGCATCAACGTGCGCGCCTACGCGGTGGGGGCGTTCGCGGTGGCCGGTGCGGTCGCCGGGGCGCTCGGGCCGCTGGTGGGACCGAAGACCTTCGCGGTCGCGACCCTGGGCACCGCGCTCGCGCTCAAGGGGTTCGTCGCCATGGCGATCGGCGGGTTCGGCAGCGCGCCCGGTGCCCTCATCGGCGGTCTGGCGGTCGGCCTGATCGAGGCACTGGCCGGTCGCTACCTCGGTCAGTCGTTCGCCACGCTGATGGTCTTCGTGGCGCTGCTGGCCGTCCTGCTGTTCAAACCGACCGGACTCTTCGGTCACGCACGGGAACGGGTGGTCTGAGTGAACCTGGCAACCGCCGCCCGCCGGATACCGTCCTGGAGCCTGCCCCTCGTCCTCGCGGTCGTGGTGGCGCTGCTCCCGGTCCTCGGCGTCGGCTCGTCCGTGCTCCGCCAGGTCGTCCTGGTGTGCATCCTCGCCCTGCTGGTCAGCGGGCTGAACCTGAGCCTCGGGTACGCCGGTGAGCTCGCCCTGGGCCAGGCCGCGATCTACGCGGGCGGGGCCTACGTCAGCGGCTACCTCGGGGCGCACGGCCAGACGGACCTGCTCGTGCAGCTCGTCGTGGCCTGTGGCGTCGCGCTGGTGCTCGGGCTCATCACCGGCATCCCCGGGCTCCGGCTCAACAAGTGGGCCCTGGCGATGGTGTCGTTCTTCCTCGTCCTGCTCGTCCCGGACATCCTCGACCTGTTCGAGGAGGAGACCGGCGGGCGGCTCGGGCTGACCGGCATCGAGCCCGTGACGCTGTTCGGTCTCCCGCTGGACCGGGAGGCCTTCGCCGTGGCGGTGGTCGTCGTGACCGCCCTGTGGATCGTGGTCTTCCGCAACCTGGTCACCTCCCGGCACGGGACGGCGTTCCTGGTGCTGCGCGAGAGCCCGGTGCTGGCCTCGTCGACCGGCATCTCCGTGTTCCGGATGAAGCTCTCGGCGTACGCGATCGGGGCCCTGCCCGCCGGCATCGCCGGGACCCTGTTCGCCAACCTCGACCAGTACCTGTCGCCGGAGTCGTTCGGGTTCGCCCTCGCCGTGTCCATCCTGGCCGCGTCGATCCTCGGTGGCTCCGCCAGCGTGTACGGCGCGCTCATCGGCGCCGTGATCCTCCAGCTCGGACCGCTGCAGTCGACCGAGTTCGAGCAGTACGCGCTGATCGTCTACGGCCTCCTGCTGCTGGTCTGTGGCGTGCTGCTGTCCTCGGGCATCGCGGGCATCGTCGGGAGGCTGCGGAAGAAGGTGGAGCGGCGCTGGCTGCCGCGCGAACAGGCGCCGCCCTACGAGGGCGAGCTCCTGCCCGATCTCGACGGGGCCCGGCTGTCGGTCGAGGGGCTCTCGAAGTCCTTCGGCGGCCTCCACGCGCTCGACGGCGTCACCCTCGACGCACGTCCCGGCGAGGTCACCGCGCTCATCGGCCCGAACGGCTCGGGCAAGACCACCATGCTCAACATGATCTGCGGGTACTACCGCGCGGACGCGGGGGAGATCCGGCTCGACGACACGGTGAGCCCGCGGGCCCCGTTCCAGGTGGCCCGCGCGGGCGTCGCGCGGACCTTCCAGACCCCCTCCATCCCGTCCGGCATCACGGTCGCCGAGGCGGTGCGGGCCGGTCGCTACGCCACCGAGCACACCTCCTTCCTCTCCGCGGTCCTGCGGCTGCCGGCGTATCGCCGGGCGAGGGCCCGAGACCTCGACGAGGCCGCCCGGGTGCTCACCCTCGTCGGCCTGCAGGACCTCGCCCACGAGGACGCCACGTCGCTGCCGCTGGGCACCCGGCGGCTGCTGGAGGTGGCCCGGTCGCTGATCTCCCGGCCCCGCGTCCTGCTGTTCGACGAGGTGGCGTCCGGGCTCGACGAGGACGAGGTCGACCGCCTCGGCGAGCTGATCCGCAGGCTGCGGGACGCCGGCGCGACGATCGTGCTCGTCGAGCACAACTTCCGGCTCGTCCTCGCGCTCGCCGACCGGATCCACGTCCTCGCCCGGGGCTCCATCCTGGCCACGGGCTCCCCCGCGGAGATCGAGAACCATCCCGACGTCCTCCGCGAGTACCTCGGCACGCCGGTCGCGTCGGCCGCTGCCACCCCCGGTGGAGGCCGCGATGACGACTGACGAGATGTCGACGACGACGCCGAGCCGGGCGGAGGAGCCTGCGCCGATGCTGTCGGTGAAGGACCTCGTGACCGGCTACGGGGACATGCGGGTCGTGCGCGAGGTCTCGTTCGACGTGCTGCCCGGCGAGGTCACCGCGCTGCTCGGGCGCAACGGGGCGGGCAAGACGACGACGCTGCGGGCGATCGCCGGGCTGAACAAGATCACCAGTGGGTCCGTCCGGCTCGACGGCGCCGACATCGGCCCGCTCCCGCCGCACCGGCGGATCCGGGCAGGCCTGGGCGTGGTGCAGGAGAACAAGCGGGTCTTCAAACGCCACACGGTCGAGGCCAACCTGCTGCTCGGCGGGTACTCGACGGGGGTGCGGCGCAAGCAGCTGCGGGAGTCCCTCGAGGAGGTCTACGAGCTGTTCCCGGCGCTCCGCGGCCGGACCTCCACGCCCGCGGGCCAGCTCTCCGGTGGGCAGCAGCAGATGCTGGCCATCGGCCAGGCGATCATGGGCAGGCCGAAGCTGCTGATGCTCGACGAGCCGTCCGCGGGCCTGGCCCCGGCGATCGTGCTCGAGGTGATGGACAGCGTCGAGAAGCTCAAACGCTCGGGACTCGGGATCCTGCTCGTCGAGCAGGCGGTCGAGGCGGCGGTGGGGGTGGCGGACCGGGTCGCGGTGCTGGAGATCGGCCGGGTCGTGATGTCCGGCCCGGCAGGCGCCATCGACGACCTGGAGATCATCAAGGAGGCCTACTTCGGTCGGGTCCCGGGAACGGATGCGGGCCTGACCACCGGGGCCCCCGACTAGCAGGACCGCGGAGACCCGCGACGGCGACGGCAAGGAGGCTGAGGAGCAGCATGGCGGACACAGCGGGGCGCGAGCAGGTCGACCTCGAGGCACTGCGGCGGAAGTACCTCGAGGAGCGCGACAAGCGGCTCGGGGGGAACCGGGCGGAGCTCCCCGAGTTCACCGGAGACCTGGCGCGCTACCTGGTCGACCCGTACACCACGCCGGTCGAGCGGGAGCCCCGCCGGGACCGGGTGGACGTCGTCGTGGTCGGCGCGGGCCTCGGCGGGCTGCAGATCGGTGCGGCGCTCCGGGAGGTCGGGGTCGAGCGGATCAGGTTGATCGACACCGCGGGCGACGTCGGCGGTGTCTGGTACTGGAACCGCTACCCCGGCGCCCGCTGCGACGTCGACTCGCTGATCTACCTGCCGCTGCTGGAGGAGGTGGGCGGCCCGCTCCCCGAGGAGAAGTACGCGCGGGCCGAGGAGATCCTCGCCCACGCACGCAGGATCGCCAAGCACTACGACCTCTACGACGACGCGCTGCTCCAGACGACGGTCGAGGGCATGGAGTGGGACGCGGGGTCCGCGGAGTGGGTCACCCGCACCGACCGCGGCGACCTGGTCCGCTCGCAGTTCGTCATCCTCGCCAACGGCCCGCTGACCCGCCCCCGGTTGCCTGCCATCGAGGGCATCGAGGAGTTCCGCGGGGTCTCGTTCCACACGAGCCGCTGGGACCACGCCTACACCGGCGGCGAGCCCGGGGCCGACCCGACGAACCTGCACGACAAGGTCGTCGGCGTGGTCGGCACCGGCGCCACGGCCATCCAGTGCGTGCCGCCGTTGGCACGCACGTCGCGTCGGGTGCACGTGTTCCAGCGGACCCCGTCGACCATCGGCGCGCGGGACAACCACCCGTTCGACAAGGACTGGCTGGCCTCGCTCGAGCCGGGCTGGCAACAACGCCGGATGCGGAACTTCATCGAGGTGCTCTACGGCGGGTACCCGGACGAGGACCTCGTCGACGACGGCTGGACCCACGTGTGGCGGGAGCTGTTCGTCAACCCGGAGTTCCGGTCCTTGGCGCCCGCCGAGCTCGCGGCGGCCAAGGAGCTCGCGGACGCCCGGACGATGGAGGCCATCCGGCGGCGCATCGACGAGACGGTCTCCGACCCGGCCACCGCCGAGGCGCTCAAGCCGTACTACGCCTACATCTGCAAGCGCCCGGGCTTCAGCGACGAGTACCTCGACGCGTTCAACCGGGACAACGTCACGCTGGTCGATACCGGGGGCCGCGGCATCGAGCGGGTCACCCCGACCGGGGTCGTGGCGGGCGGCCGCGAGTACGAGCTGGACTGCCTGGTCTTCGCCACGGGCTTCGAGGCCAACGAGGCGGGCTCGTCGTTCACCCGCCGGATCGGGTTCGACGTGCTCGGGCGCAACCACGTGAGCCTCGCGGCCAAGTGGACGCCCGGCCTGGCCACCCTGCACGGCCTGATGACGGCGTCGTTCCCCAACATGTTCGTCCAGTCCGCCCCCAGCGGGCAGAACACCGAACCGGCGAACTTCGTGCACACCCTGCAGGAGAACGCGCGGCACATGGCCTACATCATCGGCGAGGTCCGCAGGCGCGGCGCCCGCACCTTCGAGGTGACGGAGGCGGCCGAGGAGCAGTGGGTCGCCACGATCGTCGACCGCGCGGTCGACGACGCCGCCTTCCTGGAGGCGTGCACCCCCGGCCGCCGCAACGCCGAGGGCAGGCTGGAGGCGCGGTCGCCCGCCAACCGGAACTTCGGCGGCGGCCCCCTGGAGTTCTACGCGCTGCTCGCGGACTGGCGCTCGTCCGGGCGGCTGGCGGGCCTGGCCCTGGAACCGGGCGGAGCGGCGTGACGGCCGAGCCGGTCGGATGCCGGTGGTGAACCCCCGCCGTCTCCTGACGAGCAGGGGGCGTGCGGGATGACGTGTGCGGGATGACCACGTACCGGCAGGTCGCCTGGGACGGTCGCGACGCCACCCTGCGCCTGGTCGAGGTCGACGTCCCGCCCGCGCCACCCGGCGGACTGGTCGCCCGGGTCACGGCCGCGGGCGTCTGCGGCACCGACGCCCACCGCCTCGCGGGGCAGGTCCCCTCGCCCGCCCGGCCGATCACGTTCGGGCACGAGGCCGTCGGGGTCGTCGAGGAGCTGGGTGCCGGCGTCGCCGTCGACTGGGCGGGCGACCCGATCCGGCTCGGCGACCGGATCACCTGGTTCCCCAACGCCTCCTGCTACCGCTGCCATGCGTGCGTGGTGCTCGGCAACAACTCGTTGTGCGAGCGCAAGACCTGGCCCGAGCCCGCCGGCGTGGCGGGTCCCGCCGGGTTCCAGGACCGGGCGCTGCTGCGGGACAACGTCGTGTTCTTCCGGATCCCGGACGGCACTCCGGAGGAGGCGGTCATCGCCTTCGGGTGCGGGATGCCGACCGCGGTCACCGCCGTGCGCAAGGCCGGTGTCCTGACCGCGCACGACACCGTGGTGGTCCAGGGCAGTGGGCCGGTCGGGCTCGCCGCCACGCTGATCGCGCGGCGCAGCGGGGTCCGGTCGGTCGTCCTGATCGGCGCGCCGGACTCCCGGCTCGACTGGGGCAGGCGGCTGGGGGCGGACGAGGTGCTGTCGATCGAGTCCACCACCCGGGAGGAACGGTCGCACCGGGTCCGGGAGCTGACCGCGGGCCGGGGCGCGAGCGTGGTGATCGAGGCCGCGGGCAGGCCGGCCGCCTTCCCCGAGGGGGTCGCCCTGCTGGCCAGGGGCGGCCGGTACGTGGTCGCGGGCCTCTACTCGGGAACCGAGACCGTCCCGTTCGATCCGGTGCAGGTCAACAACCGGGATCTCACCATCATCGGCAGCCTCTCCACGCGGCCCGCCGAGAAGTACGAGGGCGTCCTGCTCGCCGCTCGCTACCACGAGCGGTTCGGTCTCGCGGACTTCGTCAGCCACCGGTTCGGTCTGGACGACCTGTCCGCCGCGATCGAGCACATGGCCTCCGGGACCGCCACCAAGGCGATCGTGGTGCCGAAGATCCCGAACGCCTGAGCATGCCGACCGTCCGTCCGCCGGCGCGGGATCCGCTCACCCGCCTGCGGCCGCCTCGACGGTCGGTGCCGCCGCAAGGAGCCGGGAGAGCGTGCCGAGCGCCCGGACGTGGGCGACCGCGAGGTCCTCGGACAGGCCCGCGGGGGCGGCGAAGGTGTAGACGGTCCGGATGGGGGTGCCCGCGACGCGGTCACGGATCTGCGCGGCGACCGTCTGCGGGGTGGCCACCAGGATCCGGTCCCGTCCGCCCATCAGGCGGGGCGAGCGGGAGGCGGGACCGTCCAGCGGGGGCGGGGTCGGCAGGTCCGTGCCCTCCACGGCCGCCTGCCGGTAGCCGTCCCACTGCGTGGTGTGGTGGGGGAGCAGGGACGCCCAGGCCCGTTCCGGGTCGTCCGCGACGAAGAAGGTCAGCGGCCCGGCCATGCGGGCCGTCTCCGGTGGCAGGCCCGCCTCGGCCAGCCCGTCGCGGTAGGGCTCGGCCAGGGCGGGATCGGCGGAGAGCAGGCCCTCACCGAGCCTGCCCGCGAGTCGAGCGCCCCGCGGGCCGGTGAACCCGAGCCAGATCGGGACCCGAGGCTGTGCGGGCGACGGGGTCACCGCGCCGTCGAGCCAGATCCGCCGCAGCTCCCGCACGCGTTCCGCGGTGACTCCCCGGCGCGTCGACGGGTCGGCGCCGTACAGGGCGAACTCCGGCTCGCGGTACCCCGCGCCGATCCCGAGCTCGAGCCTGCCGCCGGACAGCAGGTCGACGACGGCGGCCTCCTCCGCGATCTGGACGGCCGGGCGCAGGGGCGCGAGCAGGACCGACGTGCCGAGGCGGAGCCGTCGGGTCCGCGCCGCGACGGCGGCGGCGAAGGTCAGCGGCTGCGGCAGGTACCCGTCGGCGAAGAGGTGGTGCTCGGAGAACCAGGCCGAGTGCAGCCCGACCCGCTCGGCCTCCTCGCACAGCTCCAGCGCGAACCCGTACAGCCGGGCCCCCGCGCGCCGCCACGCCGACGGGTTGCGCAGGTCCAGGCAGATGCCGACCTCGACGGGTGCCTGCGGCGGCGGGCTCGCGACCCGGCGACCCGCGCGGCTGACCAGGGTCGCGATCGCGCTGAGCGAGACCGCACCGGTCACCTCATCGTCCACCGCATCGTTCACCGCATCGCCTGGTGCCACTGCTCCCGCAGGACGTGCTTGCGCACCTTGCCGGAGGCCGTGCGCGGCAGCGAGTCGACGAACTCGACGGTGCGGGGGAGGCGGTAGCCCGCCACCTGCTCGCGCGCCCGGGCGGTGAGCTCCTCGGCGGAGAGGTGCCGGCCCGCGGCCAGCACCACGAACGCCGCCACGCGTTCGCCCCACCGCTCGTCCGGCAGCCCCACGACCGCGACCTCGGCGACCTCGGGGAAGCGCTCCAGCACGCGCTCGACCTCGACGGGATAGACGTTGAGCCCGCCGGAGATGATCATCTCCTTCTTCCGGCCGACCAGCGCGACGAAGCCCTCCTCGTCCCGCCGCGCGAGGTCGCCGGTGTGCAGCCAGCCGCCCGCCAGCGTCTCGGCCGTCGCCTGCGGGTTGCGCCAGTAGCCCTGCATCACGAGCGGGCCGCGCAGGAGCATCTCGCCGACCTCCCCGACGGCGACCTCCGCGCCGGCGTCGTCGACGATCCGGACCTCGTCGTACGGCGCGGGCAGGCCGAGGTACCCGGCCTTGCGGATCACGTCCTCGGCTGGCAGGAAGAGGTTGACCCCGGCCGACGCCTCGGTGATCCCGTATCCCTGGATCAGCTGGACGTCGCGCTCGGCGGCGAGCTCCGCGAGATGCACCGGCACCGGCGCGCCCCCGGTCTGGATGCGGGCCAGGGTGGACAGGTCGGTGTCCGCCGCGTCGGCGTGGGTGAGCAGCCGCTCGACGATCTCCGGGGTCGCGGTGATCCACGTGACCCCGTACCGCTGGATCCGGCGCAGCGCCGAGGCCGGGTCGAAGCGCGGCTCGAGCACCACCGTGGCGCCACTCTGGAAGGTGGGCAGCGTGGGGTTGAGCAGGCCGCCCGCGTAGCAGAGCGAGAGCAGGTTGATCTGGACGTCGTCGCGGCCCAGCCCGAAGCCCGACGTCCAGGCGAGGCTCTGGTGCAGCAGGTTCCCGTGGGTCAGGACCGCGCCCTTGGACCGCCCGGTGGTGCCGGAGGTGTAGATGATGGCGGCCGGGTCGTCCCCGGAGAGCCAGGGGACCTCGCCGTCGACCGGGTCGGTGGTGGCCCCGTCGAGCTCGTCGACGTCCACCCACGGCACGGGCAGGATCGCGGTCGTCGCCTCGTGCACGGCGGCGAAGCCGTGGTCGGTCAGCACCACCGCCGGTTCGGAGTCCTCGATCACCAGGGCGAGCTCGGGGGCGGTGAGCCGGACGTTGTACGGGCAGAACAGCGCGCCGAGCCGCAACGTGGCCCAGAACGCCACGAGGTACTCGGTGCGGTTCGGCAGCAGACACCCGACCCGGTCGCCCTGCCGGACCCCGCGGCCGCGGAGGCGGGCGGCGAGCGCGTCGACGGCGGCGTCGAACTGCCGCCAGGTCGTGACGACGTCGTCGAAGACCACGCACGGGTGGTCCGGCCGCCGGGTCGCCCACACCGCGGCCCAGGACGCGACACCCCCGGGCCGGACGTCGGTGCGGGTGTCGCTCACCTCGACCACATCCCGACGAGGTACTCCACGACCACGCCGTCGGCGTCCCGGAAGAACAACGCCGGGACGTCCTGGTGGCCGGCCCCGACGTGCGCCGCGATCGGCGGTGCGGCGTCGGGGACGTGCGTGCGGAGATCGGCGTAGGCCTCCTGGACGTCGTCGACCAGGAGCGCCATCCGGTAGAGGCGGGCCGTGTTGCCCAGCCGGGTGCTCTTCGGCAGCGTCGCCGCGTTCTCCGGCTCGGTGAGGAGCAGCGAGAACTTCTCACGCTGGCCGGGGAGGTACGCGCGGACGACGCGCCCGGCCTCGACCGTGGCGCCCGCCTGCTCGATCCGGTGGTCGACCGGCTCGTCGTGGTCGAAGTGCAGGGCGTCGCGGTAGAAGGCGACGGCGGCCGGGAGGTCCCGGGTGACCAGCCGGATGCTCTCGTAGCGGGGGGCGACGGCGCGCTGCGCCAGCTCGATGCGGGTGCCGTCGATGTCGGTCGTCAACACGACCTCGGAGCGGGCGTCGCCCTGGACCAGGGTGCCCCGCCGCACCGGCAGCCCCCGCTCCTCGAGTCGACCGATCGTGGCCTCGAGGTCCGCCACGGCGAAGCCGAGACCCTGCAGGCCGGGGGCGTCCGCCTCGGCCGGGTCGGGCTGCGCGGTCGGCGGGGCCGTCCATTCCAGCAGGTCGACGACGGGGCTGCGCAGGTCGCGCTCGTCGGCGAGGAAGCAGCCCCGCCAGGAGACCTCGGTCCCGGCGAGCCCGAAAGGCGCGCCGTCCTGACCCTGGTCCGGGGTGGTCGGTCCCAGCGAGTGCAGGCCGAGGACGGACTCGTAGAAGTCCGTGGCACGGTCGAGGTCGACGGTGTTGACGTTCGCGTGCGCGAAGTAGCGGGCCGAGAACACGGCATCGTCTCCAGGTGTCGTCGGGGTTCGGGTCAGCCCGAGAAGGGGGCGAGCGCGGCCGCCGCGGAGAGCCGCACGTACTTCCGGTCGTCGCCGAGGCTGATCCAGTCGACGCCCTTGGCGATGAGCGCCTCGGCGTGCTCGGTGCTGACCGAGACCGTGCCGACGAGCTTGTCGTGCTTGCGGGCGGCGGCGATGGCGGCGTCGAGGCCTGCGACCACGTCGGGATGGTGCATCGCCTCGTCCGACTTCAGCCCGAGGCTGAGCCCCAGGTCGACGGGGCCGACGAAGAGGCCGTCGACGCCCTCGACCGCCGCGATCTCGTCGACCGCGGCGAGCGCGCTCGCGGTCTCGATCATCGGGTAGACGTGGATCCGCTCGTTGGCGGCGTCGGTCGACCGCAGGTGCGGCCGGACCGGCCCGAAGGACCGGTTGCCCAGCGGGGGATAGCGGGCGGCGAAGGCCGCGGTCCTGGCCTGCTCGGCGGTCTCGATCATCGGGACGATCAGGCCCGCGACGCCGGCGTCGGCCGCCCGCATGATGTCCTCCGGCGCCGTCCACGGGACCCGGACGAACGCCGCGGCGCCGTGCAGCTCGACGGCCCGCACGAAGTCCGGCAGGTCGTGCAGGGTGACCGCCCCGTGCTGCGCGTCGAACGCCACGATGTCGAAGCCCGCGGAGGCGAGGACCTCGGCGGTCTGGGTGTCCGGGATGGCGTTGAAGCACGCCAGGGCGGGCTCCCCGCGCCTGCGGCGCTCCGCGTACCGGTGACTGCCCTCGATCTTCACTGTTCCCTCTTCCACCGTTGGAGACAGGACGGCCACACGTCGCCGTTGACGAGCGTGGCGGGCTCACGGCCGTGCAGGGCGTCCACGACGGCCGTGGCGGACATGAGGTAGGCCTTGGCGATCGCCGTCGGCGAGGCGCCCGCGTGGTGCGGGGTCAGCACCACGGTGTCCAGGTCGAACAGCGGGTGGCCCGCCGGGAGGGGCTCCGGATCGGTGACGTCGAGCCCGGCCCCGCCGAGGTGACCCGAGCGCAGCGCGTCGACGAGCGCGTCGGTGTCGACGACCGGTCCGCGGGCGGTGTTGACGAGGAACGCGCCCTCCCGCATCCGCGCGAGCTCGCGTGCCCCGATCAGCCCGCGCGTGCCCTCCGTGAGTGGCAGGTGCAGCGAGACGGCGTCGGCGCGGGCGAGCAGCTCGTCGAGCTCGGCGACCGGCTCCACGCCGGCCGACCGCGCCTGGTCCGGGTCCAGGAAGGGGTCGTGGACCAGCACGGACATGCCCAGCCCGGCGCCGGCGATGCGGGCCACCCGCCTCCCGATCGCGCCGAACCCGACCAGCCCGAGGGTGCCGCCCGCGAGCTCGGGTGGGAAGGCGCCGACGTCGGTGAAGTGCAGCCCGCGCCGCTCCCGGTGGGCCCGCCGGTCGAGCTGGCCGATCTTGCGGGAGACCGAGAGCAGGAGCCCGACCGCGTGCTCGGCGACCGGGACGACGTTGTTGCCCGCGGCGTTGACCACCGCCACCCCGCGGGCCGTCGCGGCCTCGACGTCGATCGAGTCGTAGCCGGCACTGGCGATGTAGACGACCTTGAGCCGGTCGGCCCGCTCGAGCAGCTCCGCGGTGACGAACGGCCTGCCCGGGAGGGCCCCGACGACGTCGAACTCCGCGATCCGCTCCCGGACCGCCTGCTCGGCCTTGGCCCGCTGGCCCGCCGGACCGAGCGGGCCACCGCCCATCGGGCGTTCCTCGGGCGCGAGGGCGTACTCGACGTCGATGTCGCCCGCCTCCGCGTAGACCTCCTCGGCGCGGGGGTCGTGCAGCGTCGTGGGGACGAGGACCCGGTATCTGCGCGCGGTCACGCCCGGCCCGCCCCGGTGACCCTGATCGGCAGCTCGTTGAACCCCCACTGGAAGCTCGACGGGTGGCGCACCACGCGCTCCTCGATCACCTCGAACTCCGGGACGCGCCTGAGGAACTCCTCCACGAGGATCGACCCCTCGAGCAGCGCGAGGTGGTAGCCGAGGCAGAAGTGCTGCCCGTAGCCGAAGTTCACCCAGCGGCGGATCGGCCGGTCCCAGCGGAACTCCTCGGCGTCGGGGCCGTACTCGGCCTCGTCCCTCGCGGCCGAGGGCAGCAGGTAGATGACCCGCTGGCCCTTCCGGATGTGGGCGTCGCCGATGCGCAGGTCGGTGTGCGCGGTGCGGACGAACCACTGCGCGGGCCCGCAGTACCGGACCATCTCGCGGAAGGCCTGCGGCACGGTCTGCGCGGGGTCCGCGCGGACCGCCGCCATCTGGTCGGGGTGGCGCTGCAGCTCCCAC
Organism: Pseudonocardia pini; assembly: GCF_013870575.1. Lineage (GTDB taxonomy): Bacteria > Actinomycetota > Actinomycetes > Mycobacteriales > Pseudonocardiaceae > Pseudonocardia > Pseudonocardia pini. The sequence goes on along the minus strand of NZ_JACBXB010000020.1, from coordinate 1,213 downwards.
AGCCCGTGGGCGACGACCTTCGGCACGGTCTCCGTCCCGCCGACCAGCACCGCCGCGATGGTCATGGCGATCTCGCGGTCGGTCAGCGGCCGCTCGTCCACCTGCGTCGTCAGCAGCCGGTCGACGAGTGCCCAGGGCGCCCCGCCGCCGCCCTCGGCCCGTCGGCGACGCACCCCGGGCTCGACCAGCTCGCACACCCGGTCGAACCGTTCCGGGTCCTGCCTGCCGGTGAGTGGGTCCGCCATGCTGCCGGTGTTCACCAGGTCCAGCACGTACTTGGCCTCGGACAGCGGCAGCCGAAACAGGTGGCACTGCACCGAGGCCGCCACGATGCCGCCGTAGTGCTGGGTGAGGTCGAACCGGCCGCGCGGCACGAGGATGTCGAGCCTCTCGCGCACGAGCGTGCGGATCAGCTCGGCCAGCGTGCGGACGGCCCCCGGCTTGAACGGTGCGCTCTCGGCCTGCCGGATCGTCTCGTAGGTGGGGGAGGGGTACATGTGGTGCATCGTCAGCGGGTCGGTGGCGGGGAACGCGGGCCGCCCGCCGTTCGGGGTCTCCAGGGTCTCCCGCGAGGGCCGGGCCCCCTCCGAGGCGACCAGCTGGTTGTCGCCCTTGCCCAACATCTCGTGCACGTCGGCGAACCGCGCCAGGAACCAGGCGTCGTAGGTCGCGTTGTACGAGATCGGGTTATTCCTGCGCAGCTCGCGGTAGAAGGGCAGCGGATCGGCCATGACCTCCGGCGCGAAGGGGTCGAAGGTCGGGGTGACGGTCGTGTCCGTGGTCATGGGTGGTGCCTTCCGTCTCCTGTCGGCTGGGCGGTGGTGGGTCGCCGTGGGCCCGGTGCAGCGGCGAAGGCGGCGAGGGCCTCGGCCCAGCTCGCCCCGCGGTCGAGCAGGGGGCGGCACCGGAGCATGCCCTTGGCGGAGTTGACGGTGACCGCCGCCGCGGCCCGGTCGCCCCGCCGGTACAGACAGACGAACCGGGGCCCGTCCGTCGCTCCGGCCACGACCCGGACCTCGTCGTGTCCCGTGGTGGACCCCAGGACCTGGATCCTCGACCCGAACTGGTCGGTCCACATCCAGGGGACCGCGTCGAACGGTGTGCTCCGCTCCGGTCCCGCCAGCAGGGTGCGTGCCGCGTGGTGGCCCTGGCGGATGGCGTTGTCCCAGTGCTCGACCCGCACCGGCACACCGGTGCGCGGTCGGCGCGCGCG
>NZ_JACBXB010000209.1 GCF_013870575.1 Pseudonocardia pini | reverse complement strand
GCGGCGATGTTCTTCTGGCTCCGGGTGGCGAGCGCGTGCAGCTTCTCCGGCTCCTCGGGCCCCCTCCTCGTCGAGGTCCTTCCACCTCTCCCAGGCCGACTGCCTGCTCACGCCCAGCCGCGTGGCGATCTCGGCCCACGACCGTCGCGCGCCGCGCGCGTCCCGCACGGCCTCCAGCTCCGCCCGGTCCAGCAGCCTGCGCAGGGACCCGATGTCCGACAGCGCATCCAGGGCGGCGTCACCCGTGCGCAGTCGCCTCGCGAGGCGGTCCCAGGCCTCGCGACCGTCCCGCCACGACTCCATGCCTGTCAGGGTAGCCTGACAAACGACCCTGGACCAGGGCCGGAACGGTCAGTGCGCGGCCCAGAAGGCGTTCAGCGCGGCGGCGCCGCGCTCGGGGTCCTCGGCCATCCACCAGTGCCCGAGCCCCGCGAGCACCTCCACGCGCGCGCCGGCCCGCGCGGCCGCCCGCTCCCGCTGCTCGTCGGTCCCGACCATGTGGTCCTCCGAGGCCTGCAGGGCCAGACCGGGCCGGGCGGCGGCCTGCTCCAGGTCCGCGCCCAGCTCGGCGACGACGGGCTGCGCGGCGGACCGGTACAGCTTCAGGATCGAGTCGGCCATCGCCTCGTCGAACCCCGCGGCGACCTGCTCGGCGACCGGCGCCGCCATCCCGGCCCCCACCAGGTACGCCGCCTGCTGCTCGACGGGTGTGCGGAGCAGCTGCGCGACGGCCTGCTCCCCGGCCTCCGGCCGCTGCCACACCTGCGCGAGGTCGTGCCAGACGTAGTCCGCGTCGAACACCCCGACGATGTCGGAGGCCCAGCTCCGCAGCAGATCGGGCCGCGTCATCGCCACGTTCACCACGTGCCCGCCGCCCCAGTCGTGCCCGACGAGGTCGACCGGGCCCTCGGCGGCCACGATCGTCTCCAGCTCCCCCACCAGCCAGTCCCGGTACTCCAGCACCGTGGCCCCGAACCCCTCCGGGACGGCCGCGCCGAAGCCCGGCGGAGCCAGCAGGACGACCGGCCCACCGGTCAGGTGCGGGACGAGCAGGTCCCACACCGCGGGCGTCTCGGGGTTGCCGTGGACCAGGACGACCGTCATGGGGCGACCGTAGGCCGCACGGAGGGGACTCGCAGATGTGACTCGCTCTGCGCGAAATGTCGTGGCCGATGAGTTCCGTGGGCGGATAGCGTCGTAGGGACATGCGAGATCCGCGTGTCCGTCCCTCTCCTGGAGTCCCCGCATGACCGCGCCCGAAGCGCCCCCGTCCGCGACCGTCGGGTCGCGAAGCTCGTCGTCGGTGATCTGGCTCCTCGTCGGCTCGGCGTTCGTCATGATCCTCAACGAGACGATCATGAGCGTCGCGCTGCCCATCCTCGTCGTCGACCTCGACGTCACCATCGGCACGGCCCAGTGGCTCACCTCCGGGTTCCTGCTGACCATGTCCGTGGTCATCCCGATCACCGGCTACCTGCTCCAACGCCTGACGCCGCGCACGGTCTACCTCATGTCGATGACCCTGTTCAGCATCGGCACCCTGATCTGCGCGGTCGCCCCGGGCTTCGGGCTGCTGTTCGTCGGGCGCATCGTGCAGGCGCTCGGCACCGCGGTGATGATCCCGCTGCTGATGACGTCGGTGATCCGGCTCGTGCCCGCGGAGCACCGCGGCGCGAAGATGGGCATGATCAGCCTGGTCATCGCGGTGGCCCCGGCCATCGGGCCGACCATCTCCGGAATCATCCTGTCCGCCTTGAGCTGGCGCTGGATGTTCCTGATCGTGCTGCCGATCGCCCTGGTCGCGCTGGCCGTCGGCGCCGCCTGGTTCAGGCTCCACGGCGAGACCCGCGCCATCCCGCTGGACTGGCTGTCCGTGGTGCTGTCCGCACTCGCCTTCGGCGGCCTGGTGTTCGGGCTGTCGACGATCGGTGAGGCGGCCCGCGGCCACGTGGCCGTGCCGCCGTGGGTGCCGCTCGTCGTCGGGGTGGTCGCGATGGCGCTGTTCGTGCTCCGCCAGATCCGGCTGCAGCGCACCGGCAACCCGCTGCTCGACCTGCGACCCTTCACCCACCGGGTCTTCTCGGTGGCGCTGGGGCTGTCCGTCCTCGGCATGATGTCGCTGTTCGGCGTGCTGATCCTGCTGCCGCTGTTCATGCAGGACGTGCTGAAGGTGTCGGCGTTCGTCACGGGCATCGCGGTGCTGCCGGGTGGGCTGGTCATGGGCATCCTTGGCCCGTTCGTCGGCAGGCTCTACGACAAGGTCGGCGCCCGGCCGCTGGTCCTCCCCGGCGTCGTGGTGCTGGCCCTGGCGCTGTGGGGCTTCGCCCTCGTCGTCGGCGAGGGCACGCCGGTGCCGGTGCTGGTCGGGCTGCACGTCCTGCTGGTCGTCGGCCTGTCGTTCATGCTCACCCCGCTGATGACGGACGCGCTCGGCAGCCTGCCCAGCGAGATCGACTCGCACGGCAGCGCCATCCTGGCCACGCTGCAGCAGGTCGCCGGGGCGGCGGGCACGGCCCTGTTCGTCACGCTGATGGTGCTGTTCGCCTCCACCCCGGACGTCGCGGCCGACGCGACGGGGACCCACGCGGCGTTCCTCTGCGCGGCGATCATCGGCACCATCGCGATCCCCTTCTCGCTGCTGGTGGGCGGGCGGAAGAAGGAGCCGGTCGCGGCCTGAGGTGCTTGCTCGCGGGATGGGGTTATGCGTAGGGTTATAACCCCATCCCGAGGAGCGCCCGTGCCGAAGATCAACGTCTACCTGCCGGACGACCTCGCGGCCGCCGTGAAGGAGGCCGGGATCCCGGTCTCCTCGGTGTGCCAGCAGGCGTTGGCCGAGGCGGTGGCCGGGGCTCCCTCAGCCGGAGGAGCGGCCATGGACGACTCGGAGACGCCGGGCTGGAACCGGTTCACCGCACGGGCGCGCACGGCGGTGCGGGCCGCCGTGGCGCACGACCGACCGACGACGACGGACCTGCTCGCCGCCGTCGTCGACGAGGGGGACAACCTCGCGCTCACGATCCTGGCGACGCTGGACGTCGAGCCTCCCGACCTGCTCGCCGAGGCCCGCGGGCTGCCCGGCGCCACCGACCTGGCGAGCGCGCTCGAGCGCAGCACCACCGAGGCGCTCCGCCTGCAGCACAACTACATCGGCTGCGAGCACCTGCTCCTCGGCCTCGCGACCGGACCGGCGGACGACGCCGTCGTGGTCGCGATGCGCTCGGTCGGCCTCGACCGGGACCGGCTGCGGACGGCGGTGGGGGCCGCGGTCGCCGGCGTCGCGTTCACCCGCACGCAGCAGGCGAGCGCGGGCCTCACCGCCCCACTGCGCACGATCCTCGAGGACATCCGCACCCGCCTCACCCGCCTCGAGACCCGCTGACCCCCAGCGCATCATGGAGCCACAATGGTCGCTGGGAGCGCCCCGAACAGGCGTTGTGGCCCCATGATGCGGGTCAGGCCAGGCGGGTCATGTCCACCGCGACGTCGAGGGCCTCGGCGGTGCCGCCGGAGTAGATGCCCTTCAGTGGGCTGACGTCGGCGTAGTCCCGGCCCACCGCGACCCACACGTGCCGCTGGCCGATCGGGATGCCGTTGGTGGGATCGAAGCCCCACCAGCCACCGGTGCGGGCCTCGATCCAGGCGTGCGACTGGCCGGACACGGTGTCCCCGACGGCGACGTCCTTGCGCGGCAACAGGTACCCGGACACGTAGCGGGCCGGGATCCCCATCTCGCGCAACAGCACCAGGGTGAGGTGGGCGTAGTCCTGGCAGACCCCCTTGCCCGTCTGCCAGGCCTCCGTCGCGGACGTGCTCACGCCCGTCGTGCCGGACTGGTAGGTCATGGTGTCTCGCACCAGCTCGCAGGCGGCGAGGACGGCGTCGGCGGGCTCCTTGTCCTTGCGGATCCCCTTGGCGATCCTGACGAGCTCGGGGTCCCGGCTGACGTAGTCGGTGAACTCGAGCATCTCGGTGTAGCGGTCCCGGATGTGCTCCGAGGCCAGCTCCGCCCAGTCCGTCTCCCGCAGCGGCTCGCTGTCGTCCCCGGTCTCGACCACCGACGTGCCCGTGACCAGCAGCTCCGTGTGCGGGGCGTGCAGGTCGAACGCCGTGACCTGGGTGCCCCAGTAGTCCTCGTAGCGGTAGCTGCGCGTGGCCGGGACGGTCTCGACCCGACTCACGATCACGTTCTGGTGCTGGTCGCTGCGCGGCGTCAGCCGCACCTCGTTGTAGGTCTCGAGCACCGGCGAGCTGTACTTGAAGCCGGTCTCGTGGACGACCCTGATCCGCCAGCCCATGTCTCAGACCACCTCCGGCGCGGTCCACGCGACCCAGGGGGCGGCGTGGAAGAACTGCAGCGAGACGGCCTCGCCGACCTCGCGGATGCACTCCTGCAGGCCCTCGAGCTGGGCGGGCAGATCGTCGAGCAGCTCCTCCGGGCGGAGGAACTCCAGCTCGCTGCGCGCCCGGCCGAGCAGCCGCAGCGCCTCGGCCTTCGCGCCGACGCGGGCCGTCGGGCGGTTGTCGAGCTGCTGCAGACACAGCTCGGCCTCGCGCAGGGCGTGGAAGACCGAGCGCGGGAACAGCCGGTCCATCAGCATGAACTGCACGACGCGCACGGCGTCGACGGCGCCGCGGTAGGTGCGCAGGTAGGTGTCCTGGGCGCCCGCGGAGCGCAGCACGGACAGCCACCCCGGCGAGCTCATCCGGTCCGACACCCGGCTCATCAGCAACCGGACGACCATGTCGACCCGCTCGACGCTGCGGCCCAGCAGGTAGAAGCGCCAGGAGTCGTCCCGGCTCATCGTGCTCGCGGCGAGGCCCGAGAACATCGCCGCGCGGTCCTCGATGTAGCTGAAGAAGGCGTGCGGGCCCACCCACCGCGCATAGCGCTGCCGCTCCGGCACCGCGTTCCACGTGGCGTTGAGGCACTCGAACATCTCGCTCGAGACCACCTCGCGGGCCCCGCGGGCGTTCTCCCGCGCACTGGAGATCGAGGAGACGATCGAGCCCGCGGTGTCGCTCGAGTAGCCGAGCAGCTCGGTGAGCGAGAAGGCGTCGAGCGGCTCCGCGGTGCCGGGGTCGACCCCCATCACGCCGAGCAGCCTGCGGGCGGCCTTGTCGACGTCGATCGTCGCGTCCTCGAGCAGCTGGTGCACCGAGACGTCGAGGATCCGGGCCGTGTCGTCCGCGCGTTCGACGTATCGGCCGATCCAGTACAGCGACTCGGCGTTGCGGGCGAGCATCAGGCGTCCCTCCCCTGCTGTTGCTGCTGTTGCTGCTGGTCGACGGTCAGCTCCCGACCCTGCTCCGCCGCAGGCCCGCTCACGGGCGCCTTGCTGGCGATGCCCCGCTCGCCGAGCTCGCGCTCCGCCTCCGGGGCCCGGCTCGCCGCGAGCACCCAGGTGTCCTTCGAGCCGCCGCCCTGGCTGGAGTTCACCACGAGCGAGCCCTTCGGCAGGGCCACCCGGGTCAGCCCGCCGGGCAGCACGAAGACGTCCTCGCCGTCGTTGACCGCGAACGGGCGCAGGTCGACGTGCCGGGGCACGAGCCGGTCGTCCACCTTGGTCGGGACCGTCGAGAGCTGCACGACGGGCTGCGCGATCCAGCCGCGCGGGTCGTCCCGGATCGCCTTGCGCGCCTTCTGCAGCTCCTTCGCCGAGCAGTTCGGGCCGAACAGGATCCCGTAGCCGCCCGAGCCCTCGACCGGCTTGATGACGAGCTCGTGGAGCCGGTCGAGGACCTCCTCGCGCTCCCCGTCGAGCCAGCACCGCAGCGTGGTGACGTTCGGGATGATCGGCTTCTCGTCCAGGTAGTACTTGATCATCTGCGGGACGTAGGTGTAGACGAGCTTGTCGTCCCCGACCCCGTTGCCCACCGCGTTGGCGATCACCACGTTGCCCGCGCGGGCCGCGTTCATGATCCCGGCGACGCCGAGCACGCTCGTCGGCTTGAACTGCAGGGGGTCCAGGAAGTCGTCGTCGATGCGGCGGTAGACGACGTCGACCCGCTGCTCGCCCTCCGTGGTGCGCATGTAGACGAGGTTGTCCCGGCAGAACAGGTCGCGGCCCTCGACGAGCTCGACGCCCATCTGCCGGGCCAGCAGCGAGTGCTCGAAGTACGCGGAGTTGTAGACGCCGGGGGTCAGCACGACCACGTTCGGGTCGGCGACGTTAGGGGCCGCGGCCGCCCGCAGCGCATGCAGCAGGTGCGTGGAGTAGTCCCCGACCGCGCGCACCCGCTGGCGGGTGAACAGGTCCGGGAAGACGCGGGCCATCGTGCGGCGGTTCTCCATCACGTAGCTCACGCCCGACGGGTTGCGGAGGTTGTCCTCCAGCACCCGGAAGGTGCCCTCCTGGTCGCGGACCAGGTCGATGCCGGCGACGTGGATGCGCACGCCGTTCGGCGGGTTGAGCAGGTGGGCGGAGCGCTTGAAGTGCTCGCAGGAGGTGATCAGCCGACGCGGGAGGACGCCGTCGCGCACGATCTGCGCGTCGTTGTAGACGTCGGCGAGGAAGGCCTCCAGGGCCTTCACCCGCTGCACGATCCCGCGCTGCAGCCGGGACCACTCGCTCGCCGAGATCACCCGGGGCACGATGTCCAGCGGGAACGGGCGCTCCTTGCCCGAGAGGCTGAACGTGATGCCCTGGTCCATGTAGGCGCGGTCGAGCGCCTCGGACCGGGCCGACAGGTCCGCGGCGGCCGTGGGGGCGATCGCGTCGTGCAGCTGCCGGTACGGGGCCCGGACGCTCCCGTCGGCGTTGAACATCTCGTCGAACGCGTCCGGGTTCGGTCGGTCCGGTTCGAGGTAGCCGTCGAAGAGGGCGGAACCGCCCTCGTGGCCCGCGCCGTTCGACTCCGGACCGGGTTCCTTCTCCGTCCGCGTGCGTGCTGGTCTGCGGTCCACTGCTCGGCTCACGGGGGTCATCTTGACCGTTCGGCGCAGTGCGGGCCATATGGAGACGTGCAACGTCCGGGTTAACGGGCCGCCCGGGCGGGTGGCCGATGTGGATGTCGCGACATCCCGGCGCCGATGATCACCATCCGGTCGCCCGCTGTGCGACGATGGCTCCTCGCGTCCGCGTGACCGCGCGGTCCCGGGGCGGTGCGGGGGTCTCCGCGGCGGGCTGTAGCATGGACGACCGAGTGCTCGGCGTGCTCGCTCGCGTGAGTGGTGAAACACCTCGCAGGTCGCCGGAGCCCCGAGACGACCCGGAACCCAGGAAGACTGAAGAGGCACACCAGCGTGGCGAACATCAAGTCCCAGATCAAGCGCGTCAAGACCAACGAGAAGGCGCGCCAGCGCAACAAGTCGGTGAAGTCCTCGGTCAAGACCGCCATCCGCAAGTTCCGCGAGGCGGCGGAGGCCGGCGACACCGAGAAGGCCACCGAGCTGCAGCGCGCCGCCGCGCGGGCCCTCGACAAGGCCGCGGGCAAGGGCGTCATCCACAAGAACCAGGCCGCGAACCGCAAGTCGGCGCTCGCGCGTCGCGCGGCCGAGCTCTCGGCCTGACCCACCTCACGCCCTCCGGGGCGTGACCGCGCTCCCCGCGGGCCGACGGGCCCGGTCGAGCGATCCCGACGACGGCGCTGCCCTTTCCCGTGGGGCAGCGCCGTCGTCGTGTGTGCGCGGGCATCTGCACGAACGGCACCGTCGTACGGGTACTCCGGGGGGCCTGGGTCGCGGCGCCCGAGGCCTCAGCCGGTGCCGCGGGCCTCGACGACCGCGAG
>NZ_JACBXB010000208.1 GCF_013870575.1 Pseudonocardia pini | reverse complement strand
CACGGCGGAGGTCAGCGGCACCGCCGGTCTCGAGGAGGTCGCGGGCGACCGGGTCGTCGTGGTCTCGGTGGAGCGCGCGCAGGTCCCCGCCGACGGCTATCTGGAGGCCTGGCTCACCGACTCCGGGGTCACCCGGCTGCAGGCCCTCGGGGCGCTCCGTCGGGACGGCGCGGGCTGGACCGGACGGTTCGTGCTGCCCGACGGGCTGCCGCTCGACCAGCTCGACTCCGTCGACGTGTCCGTGGAGCACTACGACGGCGACCCCTCCCACTCCGGCGACAGCCTGCTCCGGGGGCGGCTCTCCTGACGGGGCCGTGCCCGGTTCGGCCGAGCCGCGAGGTACCTCCCGCTCACCGTCCGGTGCCGTCGAGGGCCGCGACCGCCGCTCGGGTCGTGGCGGCGACGACCTCGGCACCACGCTCGTCGTCGCGGTCCGTGGGCACCGTGAAGACGGTGAGGACGAGGGGCGCGCCCTGTGGCGGCGCGAGGAGGCCGACGTCGTTCTTCTCGCCCGCCGGGCCGCTGCCCGTCTTGTCCCCGACCTGCCAGCCCGTCGGGACGCCCGCCCGGATCTGGGCGTCGCCGGTGGTGTTCGCCCGCAGCCAGCTCGTGAGGCGGTCTCGCTGCGCCCGCGGCAGGCCGTCACCGACGGTGAGAGCCCGGAGAGTCGCGGACATCGCGGCCGGGGTGGTCGTGTCCTGCTCTCCGGCCGGCTCGTTCAGCGCAGGCTCGGTGCGGTCGGCGCGGGTGACCGTGTCCCCCAGACCGCGCAGGTAGGCCGTCAGTGCGGCGGGACCGCCCGTCTCGCGCAGGAGCAGGTTGTGGGCGGTGTTGTCGGAGACGGTCACGGCGGCGGTGCAGAGCTCGGCGACGCTCATCCCGGTGCCGACGCGCGGCGCGGTGACCGGCGCGTACTCCACCAGGTCCGCGGCGGTGTAGGTCACCCGCCGGTCGAGCAGCCCCGGATCGGTGGTCGACAGGTGCAGGACGAAGGCGGCCATCAGGGCCTTGACCGTGGAGCACATCAGGAACCGTTCGTCGGCGCGGTGGCTCGCACTCGCCCCGGACCCGGTGTCGAGGACGTGAGCGCCGATGCGCCTGGCGTAGCGCGTCTCGAGGGCACCCAGGTCCGGGAGGGCGAGCGGTTCGGGGACGGCCGGGGCGGCCGGAGCCGGTGCGGGCACGGTGCAGCCCGTGAGCACGGCACCGGCCGACACCCCTCCGGCGACCAGCAGGGAGCGGCGGGAGATCGTCACCTCCGCACACCATCAGGCCCACGGGGATCTCTCAACTCAGGACGTCCCGTCCGCCCGGTCGGCGGCCATCAGCGCACCGACCCGTCGTATGACGTCGAGCTGGGCCGGGTTGTAGACGTCCTGCATGGCCTTGCCCGCCGTGTCGCGGGCGAAGCGGGCGCCGCCGGGCGCGTCGGCGTGCAGGTCCCTCAGCCCGGGGTTGCTGTCGAGCAGGGTCCGGAGGAAGGGGACCATCCGCTCGGCCACACCCTGGCGGGTGGCCTCGTCGGCGTCGGCGGCCAGGGCGTCGAAGTCCCCGTCCACGGGATCGACCGGGGTGTTCTGCAGCAGGTCCGCATAGGTCTGCAGGCCCTGTGGACCGAGGACCCGGGTCATCACCACGACGAGCGAGCGGTCGGCGGCGGACAGCGTCGCGTCCGCGGCCGGGGCGAACTCGGTCGGCAGGTCGGTCGGGGCGGCCTGGCGCAGGATGAGCCCGAGCTCGACCCGGACCCGCTGGAGGCGTTCGATGGTGGCGGCGAGCTCGGCGTCGAGGGTGCGCAAGGCTTCCTCCGGGTGGTCGTCGGTGTCGCCCATCGCGGCGATCTGGGACAGGGAGAACCCGAGGTCGGTCAGGCGCTTGATGCGCAGGACGCGGACCAGGTGGGCCACGCCGTACTGCTTGTAGCCGTTGGCGCGGCGCTCGGGCTCCTCCAGCAGCCCGACCTCGTGGTAGTGCCGTACCGCCCGCAGGCTGGTCCCGGCGAGCTCGGCGATCTCGCGGGTACTCCAGGACACGCTCGGCCCCCTCCCTGTCCGTGGCGCGGTCGCGCCACTCGACGACAGTCGACACCGTGCCCCTACGGCATAGTCAAGGGCCGCCACCCGGGACACCGCTCGCGCCGTTGCGGCGCAACCGGATCCTCGACATCGAGACACTGTGCACCGCCCACTGACGGATCACCGGGCCGCCCGGCCGAGGGTCAGCCCGCGAGCACGCGCCAGGAGTGCGGGGGCAGGTCGAGGGGGTCGTCCGCGGGGACGGCGGACTCGACGACCTCGCCGGTGAGCTCGTCCGGGAACCGCTGCGGGTCGTCGTCGACCGAGAGCAGCAGGACGAGCCCGGCGCCGCCCTCGCGCGGGACCGAGCGCAGCGCCAGGGTGGTGTCGGCGACGTGCTCGACGGTCGTGCGGGCGTGCACGAGCCACGGGTGCCGCCTGCGGAGCCCGATCAGCCGCTTGTGCACCTCGAGCGTGGGGGCGCCGAAGGGGGCGAGCTCGGCGGGGGTGTCCGGGAAGGGCGGCCGGACGGCGTCGTCGCCGTGCTCGCGGTCCTCCTTCACCCCGGTGAACCCCTGCTCGTCGCCGGCGTAGACCGACGGGACGCCGCCCACCGTCATCAGGACGGCGACGGCGTGGCCGAGGTGGGCCGGGTTCGTGAGCCTGCTCGCGATGCGGGTGACGTCGTGGTTGCCCACGAACGTGAGCGGCGTGAACGAGGCGAGCAGCTCGTCGTGGCGGCCGAGGTTCCAGGCCAGCTCGTGCAGGTTGGCGTCGTTGAGTGCGCTCCAGGTGGACTTCCACAGTTCGTACTGGGTGACCGAGTCCAACGTGGACTCGGCGACGATCTCCGCGTAGTCGCCGTGGATCACCTCGCCGACGAACCACGCCGCGGGATGGCGCTCGCGCACCGCGGGGAGCACGGCGGCCCAGAAGGAGGGCGGCACCTCGTAGGCGGCGTCGAGGCGCCAGCCGTCGGCGCCGCGGTCCAGCCAGTGGGCCATCACGCCCGCGACGTACTCGCGCACCTCGGGCGCCTCGTGGTCGAGCGAGACCAGCATGTCGTGGCCCTCGAACACCTCGGGACGCCCGTCCTGCCAGCGGAACCAGCGGCCCGCGGGGGAGTCCGGACCCTCGGCCTCGGCCTCCCGGAACCGGGCGAAGTCCCGCCCGACGTGGTTGAACACGCCGTCGAGCAGGATCCGCACCCCGCGGCTGCGGCAGGCACCGACGAGCCGGTCGAACGCGGCGTCGTCACCGAGGCGGGGGTCGATCCGCAGGTGGTCGACGGTGTCGTAGCCGTGGCTGCCGGAGGCGAACACCGGTCCGAGCGCCAGCCCGTTGGCGCCGAGGTCCACGAGGTAGTCCAGCCAGGGCTCGAGCCGGTCCAGCCGGGGGACCGGCGCGGCGTCCGGTGGCAGGGCCAGGGGCTCCGCGCCCACGAAGCCGAGCGGGTAGACGTGCCACCACACCGCGTGGTCGATCCAACGGTCCATGGCCCCATCCTCACGGACGCGGAGCCGGAGGGCAGCGCAGCGGGGAGGACCGCGCGCGGGGGCCGGCGCAGGGGTGTCCAGGGCGGAGGGTGCTCAGCCGGGGAGGTGGGTGAGGAGGAGGGCGGCGAGGTCGTCGGAGCGGTGGGGGTGGGTGGTCTTGACGTCGTCGATCAGCTCGGCGAGGGCGGCGGTGGGGGACTCGGCGAGCAGGCCGCGGGCCAGGACGGTCCGGAAGCGGTCGAGCAGGCCCTCGGGCCAGAGCTGCTCGCCCGTGTGGTCCCGGCCCTCGACGAGGCCGTCGGTGTACGCGAGCAGCGCCCACCCGGGCGCGACGGCGAGATCGGTGGCGGCCCAGGTGGCCTCGGCGAGGATGCCGAGCGGGACGCCGCGGCGGCTGTCGTCGACCGCGACGACCGTGCCGCCGTCGACGACCAGGGGGGCGGGGTGGCCCGCGAGGTAGACGCTGAGCACGTCGCGGGACGGGGCGATGCTCGCCACGCAGGCGGTGGCGAACACCTCGGGTGCGGGGCGCTCGCTGGCGAGGATCTGCTGGAGCACGGGCAGGACGTGGGCGGGCGGGATGCCGGCGAGGGTGAGCGACCGCCACGCGATCCGCAGACAGACCCCGAGGGCGGCCTCGTCGGGCCCGTGCCCGCAGACGTCCCCGACGATCAGGTGCACGCTGCCGTCGCCGGTGCGCACGGCGTCGTAGAAGTCGCCGCCGAGCAGGAGCCGCTCGTGGCCGGGCTCGTACCGGCTGAACAGGGCGAGCCCGGGGTCCTCGCTCAGCAGCCCGCTGGGCAGCAGGCCGCGTTCGAGGCGCTGGTTCTCGCGCTCGTGCAGCCGGGCCTCGTGGAGCTGGCGGGTGATGTGCTCGGCGCGCTGGCGCTCGACGGCGTACTGGATCGTGCGGCCCAGCAGCCGCCCGTCGATCTGCCCCTTGATCAGGTAGTCCTGTGCGCCGGACCCGACGGCGTGCCGCCCCCTGCTCGCGTCGACGTCGCCCGTGAGCACGACGATCGCGGCGTCCCCGCGGCGGTCGAGCTCGTGCAGGCCGTCGAGCCCGACGGCGTCGGGGAGGGCGAGGTCGAGCAGCACGCAGTCGATGCCGGGCAGCCGGACGACCGCCTCGGCGACCGTGCGGGCCCGGTGCAGGCGGACGGGCTCGTCGAAGTCCAGCAGGTACTCCTCGACCAGCAGGGCGTCGGCGTCGTCGTCCTCGACCAGGAGCACGTGCAGGGGGCGCGGCTCGGCGGAGACCGCCAGGAGCGGGTCGGACGACGTGCGCACGTCGTCCGATCGGGCGGACTCGGGCAAGGGCACCTCCTGTGGGAGCCGCAGACTATCGGCGCGGTCGGGGGAGCGGACGCGTGCGCGGGCGTGACACGGGGTACCCGCCGTCTCGGACCGGAAGGGTGATGGCCGCGATGCCGACCTCGCACCCCGCGCGCCCGGACGACGGGTACCTGACCATCACGACGACCGTCGCCGCGGGCACGGCCACCGTCCGGCTCCACGGCACCCTCAGCGCGGGCAACCGACCGGGTCTGGTGGACCACCTCAGCGCGAGCCTGCCCGTCTTCGACCGGGTCGTGGTCGATCTCGACGGTCTGCGGGTCGAGCGGCTCGACCTGCTGGCCGCCTTCGGGGAGGCGGTGGACCGGGCGGGTGGGTGGCCGCACGCGAGGCTCGGGCTCGTGACGGGCGACGCGGCACTCACGGAGGCCCTGCGGGTCTCCGGGGTGGCAGACCAGGTCGCCGTCGCGCAGGCCCACGAGCCGGCCAGGCAGGGCTGCGACCGGCGTCCCGGCGTCGTGCACGCCTGCTGGACCTTCGCACACGACGCCACGAGCCCGGGCGCGGCCCGGCGGGTCGTCCGCGCCAAGCTCGTCGAGTGGCAGGCCACCGACCAGGTCGACGCCGACGATCTGGCCCTGGTCGTGGGGGAGCTCGCCACGAACGCGGTGGACCACGCGGACAGTCCCTACACGGTGACCGCGCGGCTCGACCACGACCTCCTCCACCTCGTCGTCGCCGACCAGGCCACCGCGACCCCCGCACTCCAGCCCGTCGACCCCGCGGCCGCGCGCGGTCGCGGCCTGCAGATGGTCGCGGCGGCCGCGACCGACTGGGGCTGGCAGCGGACCGCCTCGGGCAAGCAGCTGTGGGCCGACTTCCGGCTCACGGGCGAACCGGGCTGAGGCCGTGTTCACCGGACCGTCCGATGAGTTCTCACCCGGCGACCGGTCGTAGCGGCATGACCGCACGGATCCAGGAGATCGCCGAGGCGTTCTCGCGCCACGACTTCGCCCTCGCCTACCCCCACCTGGCCCCGGACGTCCGCTGGGTCGCCCACGGCGCCGGGACGACGACCGGGCGGGACGAGGTGACCGCGGTGTGCGAACGCACCCTGACCGACCTCGCCCGGACCACGACGACCTTCCCCTCGTGGCGCACGGTCGTGGGGGAGGACGCCGTCGTGGTGGACGTGGTCGCCCGCTACGAGCAGCCCGACGGCGTGTTCGTCGTGGCCTCCTGCGACCTCTACGACTTCACCGACGGCATGATCACGGCCATCACGTCGTACGTGGTCGAGCTCCCCTCGACCTGATCACGGCGCACGGGCGACCCGGCTCGGAGCGCAGCGAGGCCCGATACCCCCTGGTAGACGGGGTGCGGGGCTCGTGTGCGGCCGTCTCGCACCCCGCACCGGCGGGGTTCCGTCCGAACCGTCCTGGGTGGATGCTGGCCCCATGTCGCTGACCTTGGACCTCTCCTTCTGGGACACGGTCCTGCTCGTGGTGTTCGTGATCGCGGTGAACATCGGCGCCGGACGGGTGCTCGGCGTGCGGCGGGGGTTCCTGCGCGCGGCGGGGGCGGGGGTGCTCGGGACGCTCGTCGGGCTCGGGGTGGCCGCCACGCTGCTGCGGAACGACCCGGACCCCAGCCAGACGGAGGTCCTGCTCCTCGCGTTCGGGTTCGCCCTGCTGGCCACGATGATCCTCAGCGTCGCGCTGGAGGCGGTGCTGCGGCCCCGCCACCGCCGCCGCGGGTCGCTGCGCACCCGGGTGCGGACCTTCCTCACCGTCGGCGGGCGGCTGGCCGAGGTCCTGCGCATCGCGCGGCGGCACGGGCTCGCCGGGCCGCGGCTGGCCTCCCGCGCGGCACTGTCCAGTCCGGAGGGGGCGTTGCGGATCCGCCGGTTCCTCGAGGACTGCGGCGGGATGTTCGTGAAGTTCGGTCAGATCGCCTCCACCCGCTCCGACCTGCTGCCCCCGCCGGTGATCGAGGCGCTCGGGGACCTGCAGGCGAACGTGCGGGCCGTGCCGACCGCGCAGATCCGCGAGCGCATCGGCGAGGAGCTGGGAGCGCCCGCGGCCGAGGTGTTCGCCGAGTTCGACGACGAGCCCCTCGCCGCCGCGTCCATCGGCCAGACCCATCTGGCCGTCCTGCAGGGTGGGGAACCGGTCGTCGTCAAGATCCGGCGACCGGGGATCGAGGTGTCGGTCGCGCGGGACTCCGCCGTGCTGCGCTGGGCGACCCGCGCCGCGGCCCGGCGGTCCGCGGCGGTCCGCTCGCTCGGTCTGGTCCCGCTGGTCGACGAGCTGGTCCGCTCGATCGACGGCGAGCTGAGCTACCTCACGGAGGCGTCCTGCCCGAGGACCCGGTCTTCGCCGAGGAGCACCTCGACGCGATCATCGTGCACCGCGACTCCCGGCTGCTGGAGGTGCTCCGCGCCCAGGTGCTGCGCCCGCTGGAGGCCTCGGCCCCCGCCTCCCGGGAACGGCTGTGCGAGACGCTCGCCTCCTGGTTGCGGCACCTGGGTGACCGGCAGGCCGTCGCCGCGGAGCTGCACATCCACCCACAGACCGTGCGTTACCGCCTGGCGAGGCTGCACGAGCTGTTCGGGCCCCAGCTCGACGACCCGGACGTCCGTTCGCGGCTCCTCCTGGCGCTCGCCTGGGGCGCCCCCCGACCGCCGGACACCGACCAGGGACGGTGAGCGGCCGTGTACGTCCGGTGACCGGGCTCTCGCCGGGAGTGATCGACGGCACGGTCGGATCGGTCTCACCCGCGTTGCCGGTCGCCCCGCACAGGCGCACCGTGGAGGAACCGACGTCGAGAGGACCGTGACGTGCGCTCCCAGTGGCCGGGTGAACCGGACCAGCCCCACCACACGCCCGCGCCCGGGGCCCCGCCCCTCGACCCCTTCCCGCGCCGGTGGACGGACCGGGTCGAGCGGGTC
>NZ_JACBXB010000207.1 GCF_013870575.1 Pseudonocardia pini | reverse complement strand
TCCGTGCACCACGTGCGCCCACTCGCTGCCGCCGAGCTCGTCCGCGGTCTCGCCGAGCAGGACGACCACGTCGTCGGCGCGGCGGAAGCCCGACGGGATCCGCGTGGCCACGTCGTCCATCACGCCGAGGACGCCGACGACCGGGGTCGGCAGGATCGCCTGCGTGCCGGTCTGGTTGTAGAAGGACACGTTCCCGCCGGTCACGGGGATGCCGAGCTGGGCGCAGCCGTCGGCCAGGCCGCGGACGGCCTGGGAGAACTGCCACATGACGTGCGGGTCCTCGGGCGAGCCGAAGTTGAGGCAGTTGGTCACGGCGAGCGGCACGGCCCCGGAGGTCGCGACGTTGCGGTAGGCCTCGGCTAGCGCGAGCTGCGCCCCCGCGTACGGGTCGAGGGCGGTGAAGCGGGCGTTGCAGTCCGTGGCGACGGCGATGCCGCGGCCGGTCCGCTCGTCCACCCGGACCACCCCGGCGTCGGCGGGTTGGGCGGAGGCGGTGTTGCCGCGCACGTAGCGGTCGTACTGGTCGGTGACCCAGGCGCGCGAGCAGAGGTTCGGCGAGGCGGCCATGCGGAGGATCTCCGCGCGCAGCTCGGACGGGGCGCTCGGCCGCGGCAGGGTGTCCGGGGTGTTCCGCTCCAACGCGTCCTGGCCCGCGCCGCGCTCGATCGGGCGGCGGTAGACCGGCCCGTGGTGGGCCACGGTGCGCGGCGGCACGTCCACCACGGTCTCGCCGTGGAAGTCGATCACCAGCTGCTCGCCGTCGGTGACCTCGCCGATCACCGTGGCGATGGTGTCCCACTTCGCGCAGACGGCCATGAACGCGTCGACGTTCTCCGGCGTGACGACCGCGCACATCCGCTCCTGCGACTCGCTGGAGAGGATCTCGGCGGGGGTCATGCCGGTGGCCCGCAGCGGGACCCGGTCCAGGTCGATGTGCATGCCGCCGTCGCCCGCCGCGGCCAGCTCGGAGGTCGCGCAGGACAGCCCCGCGCCGCCGAGGTCCTGGATGCCGACGACCAGCCCCGCGTGGAACAGCTCCAGGCAGCACTCGATGAGGACCTTCTCGGTGAAGGGGTCCCCCACCTGGACCGACGGCAGCTTCTTCCGCCCGGTGCCCTCGCCGAAGGTCTCCGACGCCAGCACGGAGACACCGCCGATGCCGTCGAGCCCGGTCCGCGCGCCGAACAGGATGATCTTGTTGCCCGCGCCGGAGGCGAAGGCCAAGTGCAGGTCCTCGGTGCGCATCGCGCCCACGCACAGGGCGTTGACCAGGGGGTTCCCGGCGTAGGAGGCGTCGAACACGACCTCGCCGCCGATGTTCGGCAGGCCGAGGCAGTTGCCATACCCGCCGACGCCCGCGACCACCCCGGGCAGGACGCGCGCGGTGTCCGGCGCGTCCGCCGGGCCGAAGCGCAGCGGGTCGCCGACCGCGATCGGGCGCGCGCCCATCGCCATGATGTCCCGGACGATCCCGCCGACGCCGGTCGCCGCGCCCTGGTAGGGCTCCACGTAGGACGGGTGGTTGTGGGACTCGACCTTGAACGTGACGGCCCAGCCGTCCCCGATGTCCACCACGCCCGCGTTCTCGCCGATGCCCGCGAGCATCTTCTCGCGCATGGCCTCGGTGGTGGTCTCGCCGAAATAGCCGAGGTGGACCTTCGAGGACTTGTAGGAGCAGTGCTCGCTCCACATCACCGAGTACATCGCCAGCTCGGCGTCCGTGGGCCTGCGGCCCAGGATCTCCCGGATGCGGAGGTACTCGTCCTCCTTGAGCCCGAGCTCGCGCCACGGCTGCGGCTGGTCCGGCGTGTCGGCGGCGTGGGCAACGGTGTCGGTTCCAGGGTCGCTGACGGTACGGGCGTCGAGCTCGGTCACGGGTACCAGCGTAAACGTCGGCCGCCGCCGGCTCCCGAGGCGTCGGTCTCGGCGGCGGCGCCGAACGGCCGACCGCCGACCCGCCGATCCCGGTACCGTCGGTGCGGCAGGTGGAACCGGGGAGGCGTCGTGTCGAAGGTCGTGCTGCGGGTGCTGCAGGTGATCGGCGTGCTCGTGCTGGCGGGGATCGCGGTCTCGGTCGTCGTCGGGCTGCTGCAGTGGGTCCTCGGGCTCGCGATCATCGTGGCGATCCCGGTGGGCGGGTACTGGCTCTACAAGCAGGTCAAGGGCAGGCAGAGCCCACAGATCCCGTCGTCCGCCGTCGGGGCCCTGCCCAAGGGCGCCACGGACCGGCGCACCGAGCTCGAGTCCCGCGCGGTCATGGACGCCTCGGGTCGCTGCGGCTGGTGTGGCTCGCCGAGCCTGCACAAGGACGAGTACGGCTTCCCCACCACGCCGCTGCGGTACCACCGCGCCGAGATCGACGCGATGCTGTAGGCGGGCGGCCTCAGGTGGGGAGCTTGACCACGCTCACGAAGAAGTGGTCGATCTGCTTGATGGCCTCGATGAAGCCGTCGAAGTCGACGGGCTTGGTCACGTAGGCGTTGGCGTGCAGCTGGTAGCTGCGCAGCACGTCCTCCTCGGCCTGCGAGGTCGTCAGCACGATGACCGGGATCGAGCGCAGCTTCTCGTCGTTCTTCACCTCGGCCAACACCTCGCGCCCGTCGCGGCGCGGGAGGTTCAGGTCGAGCAGGATCAGGTCCGGCCGCGGGTGGTCGTCGTAGGGCGGCTCGTTGCGCAGGTAGGCCAGGGCGGCGTCGCCGTCGGTCACGACGTCGAGCCGGTTGTGCAGGTGCTCCTCGAACGCCTCGCGGGTCATCAGGACGTCGCCCGGGTCGTCCTCCACGAGCAGGACGTTGACGACCCTGGCCGGGTCGGTGAGTGCGGCGGAGTCGGGGTTCACGTGCTGGGCTCCTTCACGAGCGGGACGTCGGCGGCGGGCGCCGGGTCGTGCGGTGTCGACTGTGCCGGCTGGGTGGTGGGCAGCGTGACCCGGAAGGTGGTGCCCGGTTCCCCCTCGAGCCCGTGGTCCACCCAGATCCGACCCCCGTGGAACTCGACGATCTTCTTCGCCAGCGCGAGCCCGATGCCGGTGCCCGCATAGACGTCCCGGCCGTGCAGCCGCTGGAAGATCACGAAGATCTTGTCCACGAACTCGGGCTCGATCCCGATCCCGTTGTCCGAGACGGCGATCTCCCACTCGTCGCCGCGGTCCACGGCGCTCAGCCGCACGACCGGCGGGATGCCCTCCCGGTGGAACTTCAGCCCGTTGCCGAAGAGGTTGAACAGCAGCGCCTGCAGCAGCCCGGGATCACCGGTGACCGTGGGCAGGTCGGCGGGGAGCACGATCTCGCCGCCGACGTCCTCGACCGCGGCGGAGAGCTGGGTGACGGCCGTCCGCGCCACGACACCCAGGTCCACCTGCTCGAACCCGGTGGTGGTGCGGCCGACGCGGGAGAACGAGAGCAGGTCGTTGATCAGCGCCTGCATGCGCTGGGCACCGTCGACGGCGAACCCGATGTACTGGTCGGCCCGATCGTCGAGCTGTCCGCCGTAGCGGCGCTGCAGGAGCTGGCAGAAGCTCGACACCTTCCGCAGCGGTTCCTGCAGGTCGTGGCTGGCCACGTAGGCGAACTGCTCGAGGTCCCGGTTCGAGCGCTCGAGGTCGCGCGCCTGCTCGTCGAGCTTCGCGTTGGTGACCTGCAGCTGGTCCACCTCGCGCTGGATGTGCGCGCGCATCGCCTCCACATCCGCCCCCAGCGAGACGATCTCGCGCGGCCCGCTGCCCAGCACCTGGGCGTCGACGTCCCCGGCCACCACCTCGCGGGTCTGCGCGGCCAGGTGGCGCAGCGGCCGGAGGACCACGTTGCGCAGGCCCAGCGAGGCGAGCAGCAGGAAGACCGCGGCCAGCACCACGATCGTGATCCCGACGACCGCGACGAACGTGATCGAGGCGTCGAGCGCGCTGCGGGCGGCGAGCCGCTGGACCTGCAACGTGTCCTGCAGGTCCTGCGAGGCCCCGCGGACCCGGTCGAAGAGCTGCCTGCCCTGCTCGGGATCCGGGAGCGGGGCCTCCGCCCGGGCGGCCGCGATCGTGGGCTCCGCGTACGCGCGCCGCCACGTGTCCGACGCGGCCTCCACCGCGTCGAGGTCCGTGACGATGTCCGTCTCCGGGAACGACGCGTCCAACGGCCGCAGCTGCGCCGCCGCGGCCTGCTCGGCCTCGCGGCCCAGCGTGTACGGCTGGAGGAACACGTCGTTCGTCGAGGTCGTGAACCCGCGCACGCCGGTCTCCTGGTCCAGCAGGGCGGCGTTGAGGTTCTGCCCGGCGGTCACAGCGGGGGCGACGAGGTCGTAGAGGTCGTCTCGCGCGTCGCCGATCCGCGTGATGGCCCACGCGCCGAGCCCGACCGCGACGAGCGAGAGCACGGCGGCCAGGGTGGCGCCGACGGTGAACCACCGCCGCAGCGTCCAGCGGTTCTCCGCCTCGGCCAGGGCGGCGGTGTGCAGCCGCAGCGGGAAGCGGCGGCGCGGGGTCTCGACGTTCACCGCGTTCACCGCTCGACCGCGAGGTCGGACAACAGCAGGATGGCCACGTCGTCGGCCAGCGGGCCGCCGTTGATCCGTTCCGCCCGCTCCACCAGCCGTCCGGGCAGATCCGCGTGCGGGGTGGCCCGCTCCTCGGCCAACAGCTCCACCAGGCCCTCCTGCCACAGCAGCTCGTCCGGCCGCGCGCCGCGGCCCTCGATCAGCCCGTCGGTGAACAGCAGCAGGCTCCAGCCGGGGGCGAGCTCCACCACCTCGGGCTCCCACTTCGTGTCCGTGAGCACGCCGAGCGGGACCCCGACCCGCGGCGCGAGCGACACCGGCCCCGGCCGCAGCGACACCGGCGCCGGATGCCCGGCCGACCGGACCAGCACGCGGGCGCCGCCCGCGTCGGCCGGATCGATCGTCACGGTGCAGACCGTGGTGAACAACAGGGGTTCGTGGCGCTCGCTGACCAGGACCTCCTGCAGCTTCGGCAGGACCTGCGGCTCGTCCACCCCCGCCAGGACCAGGGCCCGCCACGAGACGCGCAGCAGCGCACCGAGGGCGGCCTCGTCCGGCCCGTGCCCCGAGACGTCCCCGATGATCGCGTGCACCGTGCCGGACGGGCTGCGGACGGCGTCGAAGAAGTCCCCGCCGATCACCGCGCGGGTGCGGCCGGACCGGTAGAACTGTCTGCCGAGCACCGAGCTGCCGTCGAGCAGCAGCTTCGGCAGCAGACCCCGTTCCAGGCGCACCGACTCGGCCGCGACCAGCTGCTCCTCGCGCAGCCGGACCATGCTGGCCTCGGCCCGCCTGCGCTCGACGGCGTAGCGGATCGCGCGGATCAGCACCGCGCCGTCCGCCTTGTTCTTGACCAGGTAGTCCTGGGCACCCGCGCCGACCGCCTCGATCCCGAGGTGCTCGTCGTCCAGCCCGGTGAGCACGCAGACGGCGGCGGAGGGGTCGTTCTGCAGGAGCTGCCGCAGGCCCTCCAGCCCCGAGGTGCCGGGCAGGTTGAGGTCGAGGAGCACGCAGTCCGTGGCGGCCAGCAGGTTCTCCGTGACGACGGCCCGCACCGACTCCGCGACGGTCACCGGCACCGACGGGTCGACCTCCGCGAGCAGCTCCTGCACGAGGAACACGTCCCCCGGGTCGTCCTCGACCAGCAGGACCCGGTACGGGGCCGCGCCGGGCAGGGAACGGGTCACGGACGGCGGCCTCTCGTCGGGGCGGAGCGGACCGTCAGCCTAGGCCGTCACACGTGGATCGGCGGCGCCGGGCCCGGTGCTCCAGGTCGTTCCCGGCACGGCGCCGGGGCGGCCTCGTACCGGGCGTATCCGGTCGACCCGGGCGGCGCCGCCGGGGACGGGCTGGACGCCGAGAGCGGTGGCGGTGATCCGCTAGAGGGAGGCTCCCGCGAGGGCTCCGAGGACCGAGGTGAACAGGCCCAGGCCCTGGACCGACGGGCCGGTGAGCAGGTCGATCGCATGCTCCGGGTGCGGCATGAGACCCACGACCCGCCCGTTCGCCGAGGTGACGCCCGCGATGTCGTTCATCGAGCCGTTGGGGTTGCCGCCGACGTAGCGGAACGCGACCCGACCCTCGGCCTCCAGCTCGGCCAGGGTGTCCGGCGCGGCGACGAACCGGCCCTCCGCGTTCTTCACCGGGACGACGATCTCGTCCCCGCCCGCGTAGCCCCCGGTCCAGGCCGTGTCGGCGTTGTCGACGCGCAGCACCTGGTCGCGGCACACGAAATGGAGCTTCTCGTTGCGGGTCAGCGCGCCCGGCAGCAGCCCGGCCTCGCAGAGGATCTGGAAGCCGTTGCAGATGCCGAGCACCGGCAGGCCGCGCCCGGCCGCGTCGACGACCTCGCGCATGATCGGCGCGAGGCTCGCGATCGCGCCCGCCCGCAGGTAGTCCCCGTAGGAGAAGCCTCCGGGCACGACGACGGCCTCGACGCCCTGGAGGTCGTGGTCCCCGTGCCACAGGGGGACGGCCTCGGCGCCCGCGTAGCGGACGGCGCGGGCGGCGTCGACGTCGTCGAGGGTGCCGGGGAAGGTGATGACCCCGATCCGTGCACTCATACCCGCGTCACCGTCCAGTCCTCGATCACCGGGTTGGCCAGCAGGTCGCCCGCGATGCGGTGCAGCGTCTCGTCGTCGACGGACTCGTCGACCTCCAGCTCGAAGTGCTTGCCCTGCCGCACCTCGATACCGGTCACGCCGATCCGGGTGAGGGCACGCGACACCGCCTGGCCCTGCACGTCGAGGATCTCCGGCTTGGGCATCACGTCCACGACCACTCTCGCCACGGTTCCCCAGCCTACGGTGTCTCCCATGCAGCTCACGCACTACGGCCACGCCTGTGTCCTGGTCGACACCGGAGCGGCCCGCCTCCTGTTCGACCCGGGTGCGTTCTCCGCAGGCTTCGAGGGTCTGACGGGGCTCGACGCGATCCTGGTGACCCATCAGCACGTCGACCACGTCGTCCCCGAGGCGCTCGCGGCGCTGCTGAAGGCCAACCCCGATGCCCGGCTGATCCTCGACGAGGAGACCGCGGCGCAGCTCGGCCGGGACGCCGAGACCGTCGCCCCCGGCACGGAGCTCGCCGTCGCGGGCGCCCGGATCGAGGTGGTCGGCAGCGGTGACCACGCCGTGATCCACTCCGACATACCGGTGGTCCGCAACAACGGCTACCTGGTCGACGGCTCCCTGCTGCACCCCGGGGACGCCTACCCGCCGGTGGACCGCCCGGTCGACACCCTGCTCCTCCCGACCGGCGCTCCCTGGCTCAAGGCGGGCGACGCCGTGGACTACCTGCGGGCGGTCGCCCCGCGGACCGCCGTGCCGATCCACGAGGCGGTGCTGGCGAACCCCGCGATGCACTACGGCCTGTTCACGAACCTCGCCCCGGCCGAGACGACGGTCCGGGTGCTGGACCGCGAACAGGTCACCGCCGTCTGAGCGCCGACCCGCGCACCCTCGGGCGGCAGGACCAGCTCCCCGCCGCTTGACCTGAACCCGAGTTCAGCATGCACGGTCGTCCCCATGCAGGCGATCAGAGTGGACGAGTTCGGTGGGCCCGAGGTGCTGCGACCGGTCGAGGTGCCGGATCCGGTCGCCGGGCCGGGCGAGGTGGTCGTGGGCGTCGAGGCGGCGGGGGTCCTGACCCTGGACCTGCTGATCCGGCGGGGGACCCCCGGCCCGCGCTTCGCCGTCCCGCTGCCGTACGTGCCGGGGAAGGGCGCGGCCTGGCAGGTGCTGGCGGTCGGCGCGGGCGTGGACCGGGCCTGGGTGGGGCGCCGCGTGCTGGCGGACGTCGAGTCCGGGGCGTATGCCTCGCAGCTGGTGGCGGCGG
>NZ_JACBXB010000206.1 GCF_013870575.1 Pseudonocardia pini | reverse complement strand
GCGAGCCCGGCGACCGGGTCCCGGCCCAAGCCCGCGACCAGCGGATCCGCCGCCTCGAGGCCCGCCTTCCGGACCAGCTTCTTCTCGTTGAGCGTCCACTCCCCGCGCCCGGCGAGCACCCCGTGCGCGGTCTGCAGCACCGCCCGTGCCGCCATCCCGGCGGCCTGGGTGAGCTCGCCGCGCTCGGCGTGCCTCCGCGCGTGGAACAGCGAGAACGCCGACCCCCACCGCCACCGGTACGCCGCGGTGCGGCGCAGCTCCACCGGGAAGTCGACCGCGGGCAGGGTGCCTGCCAGCCGCACGCCGAGGGCGATCTCCCCGATCGGGGTGTAGGTGGGCAGGCCGACCACGTGGCCCTCCACCGCGTCGATCTCGAACCGGCCCGCCCGGGCGTCGGCGTACCAGGCGTCGATCCGGTCCAGGTCCCGGAGCAGCACGTCGACCGGCGTGCCGTCGACGGACAGCCACGCCCCGCCGTCGACGATGCGGCCCCACTCCCCGCGCTGCGCCACGTGCCCGGGGAACCCGAGCCCGGCCAGCAGCCGCGCGTCGAAGTCGCCGCGGTAGTACAGCCCGAGGTCCCAGTCGCTGTCCGGCCGCTGGGTGCCCGCCGCCCGGCTGCCGCCGAGGGTCACCGCGACCACGCCCGGCAGGGCCGCGAGCCGGGGAGCCAGCATCCGCGCGAGATCGGTCACCGGACCATGGTCGCCACGGTCCCCGCGCCGGGCAACGCCTTTCGCCCCCGAGCGGTAGCGTTCGGACCATGGCCGAGAACGTCGTCGTGATCACCGCAACGGACCTGGACGCCGCCCTCCGGTCCCTCGAGGGGCTCGACGGGGTGGAGCTGCGGGCCGCGGCCATCGTGAGCCGGGACGCGGACGGGGCGCTGAGCCTGGACCACGAGGCCGGGGACGCACTCACGTTCGCCGAGAAGCACCCGCGGCTCGGCGCGCTCGTCACGCTGCTGCTGGGGCCGATCGACACCCTGCTGTTCGGCAACCAGCTCGTGGCGCTCTACGGCGCCACCGAGCAGAGTCCCGAGGACCTCGCGTTGCGGCACATCGCGCAGGCCGTGCCCGCGGGCAGCAGTGCGCTGATCGCCGAGGTGGACGAAGCGGACCCCGCGGTGCTCGACGCGGCCGTCCCCGGCACCATCTCCCGCCGCCCGCTGTCCGTCGTGGAGGCGGAGATCGCCGCGGCGCAGCAGCCCTGAGACGCGTGAGGGAGCCACAACTGTCGTCTCGGAGGCCGAGAACGACGGTTGTGGCTCCCTGACGGCTAGTCCTGGGGCTTGCGTCTCGGCTGGCGCGGCTGCCACACGACGACGGCGCTGCGGTCGACCGGGACCAGGTCCCGGCGGTAGGTCTGATGGACCATGCTCGCCGCCTGCTCGGCCGCGGCGTGGGCGGCCGAGAGCTCCTCGTGCAGCTCGGCGACCCGGGCCTTCAGGTCGTCGACCAGCTGCTCGAGCTCGATGATCCGCTTCACCCCGGCGAGGTTCACGCCCTCCTCCTGGGAGAGCCGCTGCACCTCGCGGAGCAGCGCGATGTCCCGCGCCGAGTAGCGCCGTCCGCCGCCGGGCGACCGGCCGGGGCTCACCAGCCCCAGCCGGTCGTAGCTGCGCAACGTCTGGGCGTGCAGCCCGGAGAGCTCGGCCGCGATGGAGATGACGAAGACCGGTGTGTCCTGGCCCGCGCCCGGGGGCAGCGGACCCGAATCCTCAGTCATCTCGCCTCACCTCCCCTACCGACCCCCCGCGAGCAGGTCCGCCCGCGGGTCGAAGGACTTCGTCGCGTCCGTGTAGGCCTGCAGGGCCTCCGACGCGGCCTCGTCCAGCCGCTGCGGAACGGCCACCTCGACGGTGACGAGGAGGTCGCCCGCACCCTTCTTCGCCTGCACCCCGCGCCCGCGGACCCGAAAGGTCCGGCCGCTCGCGGTCCCCGAGGGGATCTTGAGCGACACCGTCGAGTCGAGCGTGGGCACCGTCAGGGTCGCACCCGAGACGAGCTCGGGGAAGGTCACCGGGACCTTCAGCGTGAGATCGCGCGAGTTCTTCGCCGACCGACCGAACAGCCGGTGCGGCGTCACGCTCAGCTTCACGTAGAGGTCACCGGACGGGCCGCCGAAGCGCCCCGGACCGCCCTTGCCCGCCAGCCGGATGCGCTGGCCGTCCTCCACGCCCGCGGGGATGCGCACCGTCAGCGGTCGCGCCTTGGTGCTGACGCCGTCCCCGTGGCACTCGGGGCACGGGTCGTCGACCACGGACCCCGTGCCGCGGCACTCGCGGCACGGCTCCGACATCGCGAACGCCCCCTCGGAGCGGTTCACGAACCCGGACCCGCTGCACACCGGGCAGGTGTGCGAGCCGGTGCCGGGGCGGGCGCCGCTGCCGTGACAGGTGTCGCAGGTCCCGGGGGAGGTCACGGTCAGCGTCATCGTGGCGCCGCGGACCGCGTCCTCGAACGGGATGGTCAGCGAGCTCTCGACGTCCGCACCCTGCTGGGCACGTTGCATGCCCGGGGTGGGGCCGCCCCCGCCGCGGTTGCCGAACAGGCCGCCGAGCAGGTCGCCGAGCCCGCCCGCGCCCGCCGTGCCGCCGCAGCGGGCCGCCTGCCCGAAGAGATCGCCCAGGTAGAAGCCCTGGGCGCCCCCGCCCGCGCCGGGGAACCCGCCCGGGAAGCCCTGGCCCCCACCGGGGAAGCCGCCGGGCATCCCGCCGCCCGCGAAGAGCTTGCGGGTCTCGTCGTACTCCTTGCGCTTCTCGGCGTCGCCGAGCACGCCGTAGGCCTCGGAGACGGCCTTGAACCGCGCCTCCGCCTTGGCGTCGCCGGGGTTGGCGTCCGGGTGCAGCTCGCGGGCGAGCTTGCGGTACGCCTTCTTGATCTCCGGGTCCGACGCCGTGGACGAGACGCCCAGCTCACGGTAGAAGTCCTTCTCGATCCAGTCCCGCTGGGTCATCCCGCCTCCTCTCCTAGTCCTCTTCCGCGGTGGGGTCCGGGCGGTCGGCCACGGTCACCATCGCGGGGCGCAGTACCCGGTCCGCGATCTTGTAGCCCTGCCGCAGCACCGCCGTGAGGACGGTGATCGTGGGCCCGGGGGCCTCGGCGGGCTCGTGCTGGACGGCCTCGTGCAGCGACGGGTCGAACAGTTCGCCGTCCGCGGCGAAGGACTCGAGCCCGAGCCCCCGCGCCACGTTCACGATCTTGTCCGCCACCGACTTGAACGGGCCGGTCAGGTCGCCGTGCTGTTCCGCGCGGGAGATGTCGTCCAGCACGGTGAGCAGGTCGGACACGAAGGAGACCTTCGCCCCGATCAACACGGACTCCCGGTCCCGGTCCACCCGGCGGCGGTAGTTCGCGTACTCGGCGGTGACGCGCTGCAGGTCGTTGGTCCGCTCCTCGAGCTGCTTCTCGAGGTCCGCGATCCGCGGGTCCTCGAGCTCGATCTCGGGCTCAGCGTCCGGCGTGGGAGGGGTCCCCCCCGGGGCGGCGGCACCCTGCTGGGTGCCGCCCGCTCCCGGAGTCCGGACCTCCCCCGTCAGGGGGTCGATCCGGCGCCGGTCCGTGAACCGGACCGGCTCCTCCTGCTCCCCCTCCGGG
The DNA here is from genome assembly GCF_013870575.1 of Pseudonocardia pini. GTDB lineage: Bacteria > Actinomycetota > Actinomycetes > Mycobacteriales > Pseudonocardiaceae > Pseudonocardia > Pseudonocardia pini. The sequence continues at coordinate 4,232 of NZ_JACBXB010000206.1, read as the reverse complement.
CCCGGCCTGCGGTCGGATCCGTACGGGGTGCTCACTTGTCCTTCTTCTCCTCGTCGTCGACGATCTCGGCGTCCACCACGTCGTCGTCGGCCTTAGCCTCGGACGTCGACTCGCCGGTGGGACCTGCGTCCCCGGCGGGGGCACCCTCGGCGCCCGGCTGCTGGTAGAGCGCCTGGCCGAGCTTCTGCGACTCGGTGGCGAGCTTCTCCATCGAGGACTTGATGGCCTCGGCGTCGGTGCCCTTGAGGGCCTCCTTCACCTCGTCCAGCCCGGAGGTCACGGAGTCCTTGACGTCCGCGGGGACCTTCTCCTCGTTGTCCTTCAGGAACTTCTCCGTCTGGTACACGAGGGTCTCGGCCTGGTTGCGGACCTCGGCCTCCTCACGCCGCTTCTTGTCCTCGGCGGCGTGCTGCTCGGCCTCCTTCATCATCCGGTCGATCTCGTCCTTGCCCAGGGCGGATCCGCCGGTGATGGTCATGTCCTGGCTCTTGCCGGTGCCCTTGTCGATCGCGGTGACCTTCACGATGCCGTTGGCGTCGATGTCGAAGGAGACCTCGATCTGCGGCACGCCCCGGGGGGCGGGCGGCAGCCCGGTGAGCTCGAACATGCCGAGCTTCTTGTTGTAGGCCGCGATCTCGCGCTCGCCCTGGAAGACCTGGATCTGGACCGACGGCTGGTTGTCGTCCGCCGTCGTGAAGATCTCGGACTTCTTGGTGGGGATCGTGGTGTTGCGCTCGATGAGCTTGGTCATCACGCCGCCCTTGGTCTCGATGCCGAGGGACAGCGGGGTGACGTCCAGCAGCAGGACGTCCTTGACCTCACCGCGCAGCACACCGGCCTGCAGGGCGGCGCCGACGGCGACGACCTCGTCCGGGTTCACGCCCTTGTTGGGCTCCTTGCCGCCGGTCAGCTCCTTGACGAGCTCCGTGACGGCGGGCATGCGGGTGGAGCCGCCGACGAGGACCACGTGGTCGATGTCGCCGACGGAGATACCGGCGTCCTTGACCACCTGGTTGAACGGCGCGCGGGTGCGGTCGAGCAGGTCCTGCGTGATCCGCTGGAACTCGGCGCGGGAGAGCGTCTCGTCCAGGAACAACGGGTTCTTCTCGCTGTCCACGGTGATGTACGGCAGGTTGATCGTGGCGTTGTTCGAGCTGGAGAGCTCGATCTTCGCCTTCTCCGCGGCCTCGCGCAGCCGCTGCATCGCCATCTTGTCCTTGGTCAGGTCGATGCCCTGGCTGCTCTTGAACTTGTCGACGAGCCACGTCACGACGCGCTCGTCCCAGTCGTCCCCACCGAGGTGGTTGTCGCCGTTGGTGGCCTTGACCTCGACGACGCCATCGCCGATCTCGAGGAGGGAGACGTCGAACGTGCCGCCACCGAGGTCGAACACGAGGATGGTCTGCTCGGTCTCGCCCTTGTCCAGCCCGTAGGCCAGCGCGGCCGCGGTGGGCTCGTTGACGATGCGCAGGACGTTGAGGCCGGCGATCTGGCCTGCTTCCTTGGTGGCCTGCCGCTGCGCGTCCTCGAAGTACGCGGGGACGGTGATCACCGCGTCGGTGATCGGCTCACCCAGGTACGACTCGGCGTCCCGCTTGAGCTTCTGCAGCACGCGGGCGGAGATCTCCTGCGTGCTGAAGGTCTTGCCGTCGATGTCCGGGGTCTTCCAGTCGCCGCCGATGTGGCGCTTGACCGAACGGAAGGTCCGGTCCGAGTTGGTGACGGCCTGGTTCTTCGCGGACTGACCCACGAGGACCTCGCCGTTCCGTGCGAACGCCACCACCGACGGCGTCGTCCTGGCGCCCTCGGAGTTGGCGATGACCGTCGGCTCCCCGCCCTCGAGGACGGCGACGACGGAGTTGGTGGTCCCGAGGTCGATGCCGACCGCACGAGCCATGGTTGTAAGCCTCCGAAGTAGTGGTGACCGCTCTGTTGAGCGGATCGGGCTCAAGTCTTGCGATTCGAGCCCCGGCCGTCAACTCGGCCTTGAGCCTGACTCGCTCAACTTGCTACCCAGCCCAACGGGCGACTTCGTGAGGTTGTTCCCGGGCGGCTCAACTTTCTCTCCGCGGCGGTCCAAGATCGCACGTTTCGTGCTCTCAGCGCTGCTTGATCGGCGGTTGCGTGCGCTCAGCGTCATGCCGACGACGCTGAGAGCACCTCACTCGCGATCTTGATGCTGCGTCGGCGCTGGGGCGTGCAGTCGACACGCGCTGCCGCCCAAGATCGCACGTTTCGTGCTCTCACTGCTGTTCCGACGACGCTCAGCGCACGCAGACAGCGATCTTGCCGCGCTGAGAGCACGAAACGTGCGATCTTGGACCGCGACCCTCGGACCCCGCGACCCCGCGACCCCGCAACCGAGCATCGCGCGATCTACCACTCCCTACCCTCAGCACTAGAGAAGGCGATACACCGCTACAGCGGGGGCGCCGGCTGGGGTGGGGGCACCTCCTCGCCAGGGCGCGGGAGCGGGTCGGCGACCGGGGCGAGGGCGCGTTGCGACTCCGGCACCGCAGCACCCGACGCGTCCCGGTACTCCAGCGCACCGTCGGGGTCCAGGTCCGCGACGTACCCCGCCGCGGCGAGCTGCTGCTCGTCCAGGTCCCGGAGCAGCTCCCAGCGACTCGGCACGACCCGGTAGTCCGGCCAGTCGAGGTGGCCGTAGGCCTCGTGCAGGTCGGCGAGCAGACCTGCGAACACCTGCTGCCACCGCAGCGGCATCGCCTCGGCGAGCGACCGCGGCACCACCAGGTACTCCGGTCCCGCCCCGGGGGCCGGCCGGTCGAGGTAGTCCGCCAGCGGGGTGGTCGAACGGGGCCGCGGGGCGGGTGCGGGCACGGTCGGGCGGGACACGGGAGGACCTCGATCTCAGGCGGAGTTGGCGGGCGTCCCCGGCCGGGTGGCCAGCGGCACCAGCTCGTCGTAGGTCCAGTTTACGGGCTGGACCCGCACGTTCTGGCCGCTGTAGGGGGCCTCGACCATCTGGTCGTTGCCCAGGTAGAGGAACACGTGGTGGATCGTGCGGGGGTCGCCGCGGTCGTAGGCGTAGAACATCAGGTCGCCGGGCTGTGCCTCGCGCACCGGCAGGTGCCCGCCCGCCTTGTACTGGTCCCGGGAGACCCGCGGCAGCTGCACGCCCGCGGACTCGAAGGCCCGCAGCATCAGCCCGGAGCAGTCGTAGGTGTTCGGCCCGGTGGCCCCCCACACGTACGGCTTGCCGACCTCGCCGAGCGCGAACTCGATCGCCGCCTTGGCGACGCCCGCGGGCAGGGTCGCCGTGCCCGGCCCGCAGCCCGCGGGGTCCGCCACCCCGCCGACCTGGCCGACCAGCCCCGCGGCGAGCGTCTCCCACTTCGCGTACGCGTTCGGGAAGGCGGAGCGCTGCACGGTCTGCGCCGCCACCGTGACGGGCTGCTGCTCCCAGCCGGGCACCAGGAGCAGCCGCTCGTAGAAGGTCCGCGAGCTGTAGACGGGGTCCGTGACCTGCGCGGGCGAGCCCCAGCCCTGCGACGGACGCTGCTGGAACAGCCCCAGTGAGTCCCGGTCGCCGTAGTCGATGTTGCGGAGCGTGGACTCCTGCATCGCCGTCGCGAGGGCGACCAGCCAGGCCCGCGGGGGCGTGTTCATCTCCTTGCCGACGCCGATGATCGTCGCCGCGTTCTGTCGCTGCTCGTCGCTCAGCGTCTCCATGGTCGCGCCCGCGGGCTGGCCCGTCGTGGCTCGGCCGACCGCGCCGATGCCGGCGTCGCAGCTCGCCATCGTGGGCCCCTGCTGCGTCTGCGACGACGACGGCGCGAAGGCCAGGAACCCGATCGTCAGGAACACCAGCAGCGCGACACCGATGGCGAGGAAGGGCAGCAGCAGGCGCAGCGGCCGGAACAGGCGCACGGCGTCAGGCCTGGTCGTAGCCGGAGACGCGCCAGCCCGCCTCCGTGTCGACGACCGTGATGGCCAGGTTCACCGCGTCCGTGGGCACGGTGACCAGGACCGTCCGCGGCGAGACCTCCTTGGGCCGGGCGGGCCCCGTGACCCGGGTGGCCGGGATGTTCGCCGGATCGACCCCGGTCAGTGTGCCCACGTACTCCGGGGTCGTGAACGGGGTCAGGCCCGCGACCCAGATCTGGTTCGTCATGCCCGCGGGATGGTTCGCCCAGGCCGCGGCCCAGTTCTGCGCCACCTGCAGGGCGTCCGCCGGGGCGGCGGCGAGCGGCAGGGTGGTGGGGGTCAGC
>NZ_JACBXB010000205.1 GCF_013870575.1 Pseudonocardia pini | reverse complement strand
GCGGGAACCGCTACGAGACCCCACCCGCACTCACGACCCGGGCTCCGGCATCCGGTACCCCACCCCGCGAAGGGTCTCGATGGTCTGGGTGCCGAACGGGGCGTCGATCTTCTTCCGCAGGTAGCCGACGTAGACCTCCACGACGTTGACCTCGCCGTCGTAGTGCGCGTCCCAGACCGCGCGCAGGATGTCCGTCTTGGTCACGACCTGGCCCGCGTGCCGCATCAGGTGCTCCAGCACTCCGAACTCGCGCGGGGTCAGGGTGATCTCCGTGTCGCCGCGGTGCACCCGGTGCCGGGCGGGGTCGAGCCGGAGGTCGCCGACGGCGAGCACGGTGGGCCGGGCGTCCCCCGCGCGGCGCTGCAACGCCCGCAGCCGCGCGAGCAGCACGACGAAGGAGAAGGGCTTGGTGAGGTAGTCGTCCGCGCCGAGGTCGAACGCGTCGGCCTCGTCGTACTCGCCGTCCTTGGCGGTGAGCATCAGGACCGGCGTCCAGATCTCCGCCGCGCGAAGCCGCTCGAGGATCCGGTAGCCGGACAGTCCCGGGAGCATGATGTCCAGGATGACGACGTCGTACTCGCCTCGGACGGCCGCGTCGAGGCCGGAGGGCCCGTCGTGGCGCAGGTCCACGGCGTGGCCCTCCCGGGCGAGCCCGCGGCGGACCATCTCCGCCAGCGGGCGTTCGTCCTCGACCAGGAGCAGGCGCATCCGGTCACCGTAGGGCGTACGGCTGTGACGGCCCTGAGGGCACTGGCCAACCTGGTTAACGAGCGCTAACCTAGTTAACGAACGCTAACGTAGCTGGAGGATATCCATGCAGCTCACCGCAGCCACGCCGGTGCTGCGCACCTCGGTCGATCCTGGCGCGGACCAGTTCGCACGCAATGCGGAGTCGCACCGCGCGCTGGTGGCGGACCTGAACGCACAGCTCGCGACCGCGCGGCTGGGCGGGCCCGAGAAGTCGAGGACACGGCACGTCGAGCGCGGGAAGATGCTGCCCCGGGACCGGGTGGACTCCCTGGTGGACCCGGGGTCGCCGTTCCTCGAGCTCTCCCCGCTCGCGGCGCACGACCTGTACGACGGGGCCGCCCCGGGCGCGGGGATGATCACCGGCGTCGGGCGGGTGTCCGGCCGGGAGTGCGTGGTCGTGGCGAACGACGCCACGGTCAAGGGCGGCACCTACTACCCGATGACCGTGAAGAAGCACCTCCGCGCGCAGGAGGTGGCGCTGCACAACCGGCTGCCTTGTGTCTACCTCGTCGACTCCGGCGGGGCGTTCCTGCCCGCGCAGGACGAGGTGTTCCCCGACCGCGAGCACTTCGGCCGGATCTTCTACAACCAGGCGCAGATGTCCGGGCTCGGGATCCCGCAGATCGCCGCGGTCCTGGGCTCCTGCACCGCGGGCGGGGCGTACGTGCCCGCGATGAGCGACGAGGCCGTCATCGTCCGCAACCAGGGCACGATCTTCCTGGGCGGTCCGCCGCTGGTGAAGGCGGCCACCGGCGAGATCGTGACCGCCGAGGAGCTGGGCGGCGGGGACCTGCACTCGAAGGTCTCCGGCGTCACCGACCACCTCGCGAACGACGACGCCGACGCCCTGCGCCGGGTCCGCTCGATCATCGGCACCCTCGGCCCGCGCGTCGCGCCGCCGTGGGAGCGGCTGCCCACCGAGGCACCCGTCGTCGACCCGGCGGAGCTGTACGGGGCGGTGCCCACCGACTCGCGGATCCCGTACGACGTGCGCGAGGTGATCGCCCGCGTCGTGGACGGCTCGCGCTTCCACGAGTTCAAGTCGGAGTACGGGACCACGCTGGTCACCGGCTTCGCGCACATCCACGGGCACCCGGTCGGGATCATCGCGAACAACGGGATCCTGTTCTCCGAGTCCGCGGTCAAGGGTGCGCACTTCGTGGAGCTGTGCGACCAGCGCGGCATCCCGCTGGTGTTCCTGCAGAACATCTCCGGGTTCATGGTCGGCCGCGACTACGAGGCGGGCGGCATCGCGAAGAACGGCGCGAAGATGGTCACCGCCGTCGCGTCGACGCGGGTGCCGAAGCTGACCGTGGTCATCGGCGGCTCCTTCGGCGCGGGGAACTACGCGATGTGCGGGCGGGCCTACTCGCCGCGGTTCCTGTTCATGTGGCCCAACGCCCGCATCTCGGTCATGGGCGGCGAGCAGGCCGCCACGGTCCTCGGCACCGTCGGCAACGCCGACCCGCAGGCGATCCGCGACCAGTACGAGGCCCAGGGCCACCCCTACTACTCCACCGCCCGGATCTGGGACGACGGCGTGATCGACCCCGCCGACACCCGCACCGTCCTGGGCCTGTCCCTGTCGATCGCCGCCAACGCGCCCCTCGGGGACCCCGCGTTCGGCGTCTTCCGGATGTGAGGCGCATGTTCTCCACCGTCCTGGTCGCCAACCGCGGGGAGATCGCGGTGCGGGTGATCCGCACCCTGCGCTCGCTCGGGATCCGCTCGGTCGCCGTCTACTCCGACGCCGACGCGGGCGCCCCGCACGTCACCGCGGCCGACGTCGCGGTGCGGATCGGGCCCGCCCCGGCCGCCGAGTCCTACCTGTCGATCGAGAAGGTGATCGCCGCCGCGCAGGCCACGGGCGCCGAGGCGATCCATCCCGGCTACGGCTTCCTCAGCGAGAACACCGCGTTCGCCGCGGCCTGCGAGCGGGCGGGGATCGTGTTCGTCGGTCCGCCCGCGGCCGCGATCGAGGCGATGGGCGACAAGATCCGCGCGAAGCAGACCGTGGCCAAGGCGGGCGTGCCCGTGGTCCCCGGCTCCGACGGCCTCGGGCTCACGGACGAGGAGCTGACCCTCGCCGTGGAGCAGGTGGGCTATCCGGTGCTGCTCAAGCCCTCGGCAGGGGGTGGCGGCAAGGGCATGCGGGAGGTGCACCGGGCCGAGGACCTCGCCGCGGCCATCGCGTCCGCGCGGCGGGAGGCGAGGGGCTCGTTCGGGGACGACACCCTGCTCGTCGAGCGGCTGGTCACGAGCCCGCGGCACATCGAGATCCAGGTCCTCGCGGACACCCACGGCGCGGTCGTGCACCTCGGCGAGCGGGAGTGCTCGCTGCAGCGGCGCCACCAGAAGATCGTGGAGGAGGCGCCCTCGCCGCTGCTCACGCCCGAGCAGCGGGCGGCCATGGGGGACGCGGCCTGTGAGGCCGCCCGCGCCTGCGGCTACACCGGCGCGGGGACCGTCGAGTTCATCGTCGACGGGAACCGCCCGGACGACTGGTTCTTCATGGAGATGAACACCCGGCTGCAGGTGGAGCACCCGGTGACCGAGGAGGTCTACGGCGTCGACCTCGTGGCCCTGCAGCTGCGGGTCGCCGCGGGCGAGCAGGCGCCCTGGCCCGCCGAGCTCGTCCCGCGCGGGCACGCGGTCGAGGTCCGGGTCTACGCCGAGGACCCCGCCGCCGGCTTCCTGCCCACCGGCGGGCGGATCCTCGTCCTGCACGAGCCGACGGCGTCGAGGGTCGACTCCGCAGGCTCGGTCTCCGGGGTCCGGGTGGACTCCGGGATCGCCGAGGGCGGCGTCGTCGGCTCGGACTACGACCCGATGCTGTCGAAGATCATCGCGTACGGCGCCGACCGCGCCGAGGCGCTCCGGCGGCTGGACGCGGCGCTCGCCCGGACCGTCCTGCTGGGCCTGGGCACCAACATCGGGTTCCTGCGCGCGCTGCTCGCCGACCCGGACGTGCGCGCGGGCAACCTCGACACCGGCCTGGTCGGCCGCAGGCTCGACGCCCTGACCGGGCAGGACCTCCCGGCGGACGTCGTCGGGGTCGCCACCGGGATCGCGTTGTTGGACCTCGAGCCGAGCGGGGCGGTCGTCGACCCCTTCGACATCCCCGGCGGCTGGCGGATCGGCGAGGACGCCTGGACGGTCCGCAGGCTGGAGGTGAGCGGGCACGACCCCGTCGAGGTGCGCGCCCGGGGCCGGGCCGCCGCGGCCGAGATCTCCGTCGACGGCGCCGGTCCCGTCCCCATCACCACTGTGCGCGCCGATGGTCGCCATAGCGACCATCGCCACTCACAAGGGGGCGTGACGCGGACCTGGACCTGCGCGCGCGACGCGAGCGGAGTGCTCTGGGTCGGGGCCGATGGCCGCAGCTGGGCGGTCCGCGAGCAGGAGGCGCTGGAGGCGGCGGCCGAGGAGGCCGCAGGCGCGGGCGGACCGGTGCTCTCGCCCATGCCCGGCACCGTGACCGTCGTCGAGGTCACCGAGGGACAACAGGTCACGGCGGGCCAGACGCTCGTCGTGGTCGAGGCCATGAAGATGGAGCACGTGCTCGCCGCGCCGGTCGACGGCACGGTCCGCGAGCTGCGTGCGCGAACCGGCGGGACGGTGGCCAAGGACGCCGTGCTGCTCGTGATCGAGGGAGCCGACGATGGATCTTGAGCTGAGCGAGGAGCACGCAGCGCTGCGGGCGACCGTCGAGGAGTTCGCGCAGAAGGAGGTCGCCCCGGTCATCGGGGGCTTCTACGAGCGCGCGGAGTTCCCCTACGAGCTCGTGGCGAAGATGGCCGCGATGGGCCTGTTCGGGCTGCCGTTCGGGGAGGAGCACGGCGGGATGGGCGGCGACTACTTCGCGCTCTGCCTCGCCCTGGAGGAGCTCGCGCGGGTCGACTCGTCCGTCGCGATCACGCTGGAGGCGGGGGTCTCGCTCGGCGCGATGCCGATCCACCGCTTCGGGACGGACTCGCAGAAGGCCCGTTGGCTCCCGCAGCTCGCGGCCGGGGAGAGGCTCGGCGCCTTCGGGCTCACCGAGCCCGGCGGCGGCACCGACGCGGGCGCCACCCGCACCACCGCGCGGCTGGACGGCGACGAGTGGGTGATCAACGGGTCGAAGTGCTTCATCACCAACTCCGGCACCGACATCACGGAGCTGGTCACGGTGACCGCCCGGACCGCGGGCGACGAGATCTCCGCGATCATCGTCCCCTCCGGCACCCCCGGGTTCACGGTCAGCGAGAAGTACTCGAAGGTCGGCTGGTCGGCCAGCGACACCCGCGAGCTCTTCTTCGACGACGTCCGGGTGCCCGCCGAGAACCTGCTCGGCGAGCAGGGCCGGGGGTACGCCCAGTTCCTGTCCATCCTCGACGAGGGTCGGATCGCGATCGCCGCGCTGTCGGTCGGCCTGGCCCAGGGCTGCGTGGACGAGTCGGTGCGCTACGCCCACGAGCGCGAGGCCTTCGGCAGGCCGATCGGCCGCTACCAGTCGATCCAGTTCCAGATCGCGGACATGGAGGTCCGGGCGCACACCGCGCGGCTGGCCTACTACGCGGCGGCGGCGAAGATGCTGGCGGGCAAGCCGTTCAAGAAGGAGGCCGCGATCGCGAAGCTGGTCGCCTCCAACGCGGCGATGGACAACGCCCGCACGGCCACCCAGGTCTTCGGCGGCTACGGCTTCATGAACGAGTACCCCGTCGGCCGCTTCTACCGGGACGCGAAGATCCTGGAGATCGGCGAGGGCACCAGCGAGGTCCAGCGGATGCTGATCGCTCGCACGTTGGGTCTCCAGTAGGGTCGTGAGATCCGCCGGATCGACCGGCCGATGGGGGAGGAGCCGACGTGGCGAGCTGGGACGACCTGGTGTCGTACGTCCGGGTGCGGTACGAGATCATGCGGTCGACCGACACCGAGCTGTGGTTCAACCTGCCGACCAAGGGCGAGCGCACCCAGCTCGTCGTGGTCCGCAGCGTGACCGGGGCGGACGAGTCGCCCGCCGCGCAGATCGCCTCCCCGGTGGGCAAGCTGTCCGATCTGGACCTGCCGCACCTGCTGGCGAAGGCGGGCGAGTCGGCGATCGGCGGGGTCGTGTCGCAGGACGGCGTGGTGGTCTTCCGGCACGCGATCCCCCTGCACGAGGGCGAGCTGGCGGCCTTCGACGCGCCGTTCCAGCACGTCGTGCACGTGGCAGACGAGCTCGAGGAGCTCCTCACGGGCGGTGACGAGCACTAGCTCATCCGACGGGGCTGGGCTCCAGCGCCTGCTCGACGACGATCCGGAGCCTGGCCAGGAGCAGATCGGCTTCTGCCCAGGTCAGGATGCCGGTGGCCACGCCACCGCGGATCTCCTCGGCCACCGAGCGCGCGAAGCGGGTGGACCACTCGTACCGTGCCTGCCCGTCACCCATTGCCACAGTGTGGGCTATGCCACTCGTCACGCTCGATCCGGGGTCCCACGTGTCACAGGGTTCCCAGGGGTCCCGCGGGACGTGGCGAACGGGTGAACAGTCGGCGACCTGAAGACACCGTCCGGTGGTCCGTCCCTGACGGACCGTCAGAGCAGGCCGGGTACCGCCGAGACCGTCCGCAGCTCGGTGATCGTCGGGTGACCGGCCGCGAGCAGGGCGACGTCGGTGTCCGGTCCCGCCGCCTCCTCCGGCTCGCCGACGGTGGCCTGCAGGGTGCCCGGGGCGCCGTCGACGCCCTCGGTGTGCGCCACCCGGACCTGCACGGACCCGAAGGGCGCGAGCGCGGCCTCGCGCAGCGGCCCCAGGTCGGAGGCGGGGGCGTCGGGCACGTTGAGCGAGAGGACCAGATCGCCGACGAGCTCGACCTGCACACGATCGTCACCGACGAGGAGTTCCGCGACCTCGTCGACCGCGACCCGATCACCGAGGCCGAGTTCGACGCCCTCGCCGCCACCCCCGGCCCCGCCCCCGCCCGGCCGGGCCGCGAGGGCCGGATGATCGTGCTGACGTCGGGCACCACCGGGACACCCAAGGGCGCCCGCCGCCCCCCGATCTCGAACCTCGGCCCGGCCGCCGCGATCCTCTCCGTGATCCCGATGCGCGCGGGCGAACCCGTCCTCGTCGCCGCGCCGCTGTTCCACACCTGGGGCAACGCGGGCCTGCTGCTCACCCTGCTGCAGGGTGGGACGGTCGTGCTGCGGCGCCGGTTCGACCCGGCGGAGCTGCTCGACACCGTCGAGGAGCAGCGGGTCGACACGATCGTCGCCGTGCCCGTCATGGCGCAGCGCCTGTTCGAGTCCGGCGTGGGCTGGCGCGGACACCGGCCCCGGATCGTCGCGGTCTCCGGCTCGGCCCTGCCCAGCGGCCTCGCGGGCGAGTTCATGGACCGCTTCGGCGACTGCCTCTACAACCTCTACGGCTCCACCGAGGTCTCCTGGGTCAGCATCGCCGCGCCGCGGGACCTGCGCGAGTCCCCCGGCACCGCCGGCCGCGCGCCCGCGGGCACCGTCCTGCGCATCCTGGACGACGACGGCCGCGCGGTCCCCCCGGGCACGGACGGCCGCGTCTTCGTGGGCAACGACATGCCGTTCGAGGGCTACACCCGCCCCGGCACCGAGATCGAGACGCACGACGGGCTGATCGGCACCGGCGACCTCGGGCACCTCGACGACGCCGGCCGTCTCCACCTCACCGGCCGCGGGGACGACATGATCGTCTCCGGTGGGGAGAACGTCCATCCCGGACCGGTGGAGGACCTGATCGCGGCGGACGACGCGGTGCGGGAGGTCGCCGTCGTCGGGGTGCCGGACGAGCGGTTCGGCCAGCGCCTCGCGGCCTACGTCGTGCTCCGGCCCGGAGCCTCGCTCGACGAGGACGGGGTGCGAGACCTCGTCCGCGCGAAGGCCGCCCGGTTCGCCGTTCCCCGAGACGTGGTGTTCCTCGACGAGCTCCCCCGTAATCAGACCGGGAAGGTCGTCAGCAGAGAGTTACCGACACTCGACTGAACGCATTATCCGAGGTCGCCCATGCGATTTAGGGGACCCTAAGGTAGAGTCCCGTCATGGCCGGGACCCCGCACGAGCGCTGCTCCGGCCTCGCGCGCGCCCTCGCCGAGCCGTTGCCCGGCACCGCT
>NZ_JACBXB010000204.1 GCF_013870575.1 Pseudonocardia pini | reverse complement strand
CCATCGGTTCTCTCCTTGATTCTCGGGGTGTACTTCAGACGGGCAGGAGCGTGGGCCGGGTGAGGGCCCCGTACAGCTCCGGACGGCGGTCGCGCAGGTTGCCCATTCCCGCGCGGTGGGCATCGATGTCGGCCTGGAGGTCGAAGTCCGCGGTGACCAGGCCTTCGGCGTACCCGGTGGCGGCGACGACCTCGCCGCCCGGGTCCACGATCTTGGCGTTGGCCACGAAGTCCAGCGCACCGAAGGAGCCCGACTGGTTCGCGGCCACCCAGACCACCTGGTTCTCCAGCGCGCGCGCCCGGTCGAACAGGTCGAACCGGCGGGCCCATCGGTCCTCGGTCGGGTCGGGGTGGCGGTTGGTGGCGCTCAGCGGCCACGCGGACATCGAGACGATGACCCGGGCGCCGTCGATCGCCAGCGCCCTGGCGGCCTCGGGGAAGCCCTTGTCCCAACAGATCTGCATGCCGATCCGCCCGACGGGGGTGTCGAAGGCCTCGAACCGGTCGCCCGCGGCGTAGGTCGCGCCCTCCCGCAGCGGCTGGTGGACCTTGCGATAGGTGCCGAGCACCCCGTCCCCGGTCACGCAGACCGCGGCGTTGTACCGGCCGGAGTCGGCGAGCTCGCAGTACCCGGCGGTGACGACGAGGTCCCCGGCGAGGCTCGCCAGCCTGCGGATCTCGGGGCCGTCGACGGTGAAGGCGGGCGGCGGCGAGGCGGATCCGCCGAGGTCGGAGACGTAGCCCCCGAGGGCGGCCTCGGGCAGCGCGAGCAGTTCGGCCCCCCGCTGCTTGGCCTCGTCGATCAGTGCGGCGATGCGGTCGAAGTCCGCCTCGAGGTCCCGGTCGAACGGGGCCGAGACGGTCGCGATCCTGGTCATGGTGTGCGCTCCTCAGCTGGCGGACCGGGGGGCGACCCAGTCCGGGTCGTCCGCGGAGTCGTGCGGGAAGGTGCTCGACGGCGTGCCCGCGAGCCAGTGCAGCCCATCGGCGACGGTGCGCCGCCGGGTGTCGACGATCCGGTCGACGAGGTACTCGGCGTCGGCCGCGACCCCGGAGAACCGGCCGGAGCCCCAGGTGTACTGCCACGGCAGCCCGACGAAGTAGAGCCCCGGCCTGCTGGTGACGCCGCGCTGGTGGGTGGGGTAGCCCCGGCCGTCGAAGATCGGCAGCTCGATCCAGCGGTCGTCGCGGCCGTAGCCCGTCGCCCAGATCACGGTGGTGATGCCCTCGGCCGCGAGGTCGAGCGCCTCCGCCTCGTCGGCCTCCGGCTCCCACACCGGGGCGTGGCGCTCCTCGGTCGGGGCGTCGATGCCCTGCGCCTCGATCCAGGCGTCGATCGAGTCCTTGATCCCCTCGGCGACCGCGTCCGCCCCGTCGAGGTTGGCCCGCAGCTCGGGACCGAAGTGGACGGTGCCGGGGTCGATCCGGTGCAGCCTGCCGTGCAGCCGCATGCCCTCCAGGGCGAACTTGCGCAGGTCGATGTCCCGCCCGCCGTCCCGCCCGGTCACGTAGTGGTTCGTCTTGTGCCGCACGGCCTCCGCGTCGGGGAAGGCGTCGATGCCCTTGGTGTAGGTGCCCATGTCCGAGAGCCACGCGACGCAGTCCCGGCCGCGGTAGAAGCGGGCGACGCGCGGCGCGGTGCCCGTCGCGAGGTGCACGGTCCGGCCCGCGAGGTGCAGGTCCTCGGCGATCTGGCAGCCGGACTGCCCGGTCCCGACCACGAGCACCGCGCCCTCCGGCAGCGACTCGGCGTTGCGGTACTGCGAGGAGTGGACCTGGGTCACGGAGTCCGGGAGCCGCTCGGCCATCCGCGGGGTGCGGGCGACCTGGTACGGCCCGGTCGCGACGACGACCTGGTCGGCGGTCAACGTGCCGCGGTCGGTGCGCAGCGAGAAGGTGCCGTCCCCGCGGGCCCGGAGCGACTCCGCGCGGACGCCCTCGACCAGCGGCGGGTCGAAGGAGGCCACGAACTTCTCGAGGTACTCGGTGATCTCGTCTCGGACCATGAAGCCGTCCGGGTCCGGGCCGTCGTAGGCGAAGCCGGGCAGCGCACACTGCCAGTTCGGCGTGACCAGGCAGAACGCGTCCCACCGGCGGTCGTTCCACTCGTGTCCGGCGGTCTGGGCCTCCAGGACGAGGTGGTCGATCCCGCGGTCGGTGAGGACGCGGCTCACGGACAGGCCCGCCTGGCCGCCGCCGACGACGACGACGGAGCGGTGCTCGCCGTCCAGCTCGGACCGGGCGGGGTCGGGGACGACCCGCAGGTGTGTGTCGGGGGACATGGTCGATCAGCTCCTGAACTCCGGGGTGGTGGACGGACCGAGCCGGACCGTGCTGGGCTCTGGTATCAGTTCACGGCTGATCGATTGCCGATGTGTGTCATCGGGAACGCTTCTGTGTTTCGTGATCGGCGAGATGTTTCGCTGATGTGACTCGCGACCGCCGCCGCCACCGCTCGCCGGACCCCGATCGTGGGCAGGCGTGGCGAGGGTCATGCACGGTGACGGCCCGTCGCCGTCGGTGACGATCTGTGCGGATTCCGCCGCCGCGAACGGCCTCGGGGTTCATCCCGACGAATGGTGGTACACCTGGGGAAACGGGTCGCTCGCACACGATGTGACAGGCGCTGCCCATTTTTCTTGCGCCGCAAACGACATCGTGATACGGATCACGGATAGTCCCGCGCGCATGTTGTCGACAACGCGCGACGCCGGCACCGGCGCAATATGCCTGTTACGTTCGATGGCCATGACGGCAGCCACCAGCGAGATCGCGGATCCGAGCAACGACGAACCCGTGCTCACTGTGGGCCCACCGACCGTCGAGGACGGCGTCGCGATGTGGCGGCTGGCCGGGGAGACCGGCGTGTTGGACGTCAACTCCCGGTACTCGTACCTGATCTGGTGCCGCGACTTCGCCGCCACGTCGGTCGTCGCGAAGCTGGACGGTGAGGTCGTCGGCTTCATCACGGGGTACCGCCGCCCGGATGCGCCAAACGTGCTCCTGGTGTGGCAGGTCGCCGTGGGCGCCGCGGCCCGCGGCCGCGGAGTGGCGGGGACGATGCTCGACCGCGTGTTCGCACAGGCCCCCGGCGTGGCGTTCATGGAGACGACGGTGACCCCGGACAACGAGGCCTCCATCGCGATGTTCACCGCCTTCGCCCGCCGCAACTCCACCGAGATCCACCGCTCGGATCTGTTCTCCGCAGATCTTCTCGGCGACGGACACGAACCCGAGAACCTCTATCGCATCGGCCCGATCCCCAGCGAAGGAATCTGAGAGAGAAATGACCATCTTCGAGGACGTCGAGTCCGAGGTCCGCTCCTACTGCCGCAACTGGCCGGTCGTCTTCGACACGGCCAAGGGCGCGGAACTGTGGGACGTCGACGGCAACCGCTACCTCGACTTCTTCGCGGGTGCCGGGGCGCTGAACTACGGGCACAATCCCGAGCCGCTCAAGAAGAAGCTGATCGAGTACCTGTCGCGGGACGGGATCACGCACGGCCTGGACATGTACACCACGGCCAAGGGCGAGTTCCTGAACACCTTCCGGGACAAGATCCTCAGCCCCCGGAACCTCGACTACAAGGTCCAGTTCCCCGGCCCGACCGGCGCCAACGCCGTCGAGTCCGCGTTGAAGCTCGCGCGGAAGATCACCGGCAAGGAGGCGATGGTGAACTTCACCAACGCCTTCCACGGCATGACCCTCGGCGCGCTGTCGGTCACCGGGAACTCGATGAAGCGCGGCGGCGCGGGCATCCCGCTGGTGCACTCGACCCCGATGCCCTTCGACAACTACTTCGACGGCAAGGTGCCGGACTTCCTCTGGTTCGAGAAGGTCCTGACCGACACCGGGTCGTCGCTGAACGAGCCCGCCGCGGTGATCGTCGAGACCGTGCAGGGCGAGGGCGGCATCAACCCGGCCCGCATCGAGTGGCTCCAGGGCCTCGCGGACCTCTGCAAGCGCCACGGGATCCTGCTGATCGTCGACGACGTCCAGATGGGCGTCGGGCGCACCGGACCGTTCTTCTCGTTCGAGGCCGCGGGCATCGAGCCGGACATCGTGACGATCTCCAAGTCGATCTCCGGCTACGGCCTGCCGATGGCGCTCGTGCTGATCAAGCCCGAGCACGACGTCTGGGGTCCGGGCGAGCACAACGGCACGTTCCGCGGGCACAACCCGGCGTTCGTCACCGGCACCGAGGCCATCCACCACTTCTGGAGCGACGACACCCTGGAGCGGGAGACCCTCCGCAAGGGCGAGCGCGTCGAGGAGGCCTTCAACAAGATCGTCGCGGACACGACCGCCACGGAGCTGACGGCGAAGGGCCGGGGTCTGGCCCGCGGGCTGCAGTTCGCCCAGCACGAGCTGGCGGCGAAGGTGTGTGCCGCGGCGTTCGAGCGGGGACTCCTCATGGAGACGAGCGGGCCGGACAGCGAGGTCATGAAGATCCTCGCGCCGCTGACCATCACCGATGCGGAGCTCGACGAGGGTCTGGAGATCGTCGCCGAGTCCGTCAAGACCGTCACCTCGGGAGCGTGAGAGCAAGCGATGCAGGTTCGTAGGATCGGCGACGTCACGGGGACCAAGAACCATGTGGACACCCCTGGCTGGTACTCCCGCCGGATCGTCACCGCGCACGACCGGGTCGGCTTCTCCGTCGGCGAGACGGTGCTGCGCGCGGGGTCGGTGAACGACTTCTGGTACGCCAACCACGTCGAGGCGGTCTACATCGTCTCCGGCGAGGGCGAGCTGTACGACAAGGTCAACGACGAGACGTACGAGCTCGCCCCGGGCACGATGTACCTGCTCGACGGCCACGAGAAGCACCAGGTGCGGCCGAAGACCGACATCACCTGCGTCTGCGTCTTCAACCCGCCCGTCGTCGGCACCGAGGTGCACGACGAGAACGGGGTCTACCCGCTGCTGGAGCTCCCGCCGGAGCCCGCAGGCAGGGCCTGACACGGCCTGACGCACGCGGGGCGACCGCCGGACCGGAGCCCGGTCCGGCGGTCGCGTCGTGTACCACCACGGACGGACCCGTCTATCGACCGAGAGGAGCACGCATGTCTGCCCCGAGCAGCAGCACGACCAGCACCACCCATGACCGGTACTACACCCGGGTGTCCACGCGACCTGCGCTGATCGAGCGGGCGGAGCCGACCGTGTGGGGCAGTGAGTCCAGCGCGGGCATGTACGGCGCCCAGGAGCTGCACGGGCACGCGGTGAACGGCTTCAGCCAGGTGCCGCAGCTGCTCACCCCCGACGAGGTCGCGGGCTACGCCTCCGAGCTCGACCGGCTCGCCCACGATCCGCTCGTCCGCTCCGACGACCGCTGCATCATCGAGAAGAAGTCCGACGAGGTCCGCTCGATCTTCGAGGTGCACAGGATCTCCGACGCGATCGCCCGGCTGGTCCGAGACGAGCGCGTGGTCGGCCGGGCCCGGCAGATCCTGGGCGGTGACGTGTACGTCCACCAGAGCCGGGTCAACTACAAGCCGGGCTTCGGCGGCGGCGGGTTCTACTGGCACTCGGACTTCGAGACCTGGCACGCCGAGGACGGGATGCCCACCCCCCGCGCGGTGAGCTGCTCGATCTCGCTGACCGAGAACTTCGCCTACAACGGCTGCCTGATGATCATGCCGGGCTCGCACCAGACGTTCGTGTCCTGCGTGGGGGAGACCCCGGAGGACAACTACCGGTCGTCGCTCAAGGAGCAGGAGATCGGCACGCCGGACGAGGACAGCCTGACCGCCCTGGCCAACCGGCACGGCATCGCGATGCTGACCGGCAAGGCGGGCTCGGCCACCTTCTTCGACTCCAACTGCATGCACGGCTCGGGGGACAACATCACCCCGTACCCGCGGTCGAACATCTTCATCGTGTTCAACAGTGTGGAGAACACCTGCGTGGAGCCGTTCTACGCCCCGGCGAGGCGTCCCGAGTACATCGGTGCGAGGGACTTCACCCCGGTCCGCTGACCGACCGCATCATGGAGCCACGACTGTCGTCTGGAGGGTCGAGAACGACGGTTGTGGCTCCGTGATGCTGGGGTCAGAGCTCGGAGAAGGGGAGCAGCTTCGGGCGCTTGGGGAGGTAGCCGTCGCCCGTGTGGTGGCCGCGCAGCCGTCTGCCGGCGTAGGGCAGCACGTGCTCGCGGACCCACCTGATGTCCTCCGCCTGCCGCGCCCGCCAGGCCGGGGCCTCGACGACGGGCCACGGGGTGCGCCAGTCGCTCGGCACCGGCTCGCCCAGCACCTCGAGCGCGCGCAGCGCCACCCGTTCGTGTGCCTCGGGCGTGAGGTGCAGCCGGTCGCCCGCCCAGGCCCGCGGGTCGGCCAGCACGTCCATGCCCCAGAGGTCCACGACGTGGCAGCCGTACCGGTCCGCCACGGCCCGCAGGTTCTCGTTGAAGGTCGCGACGCGCCCCCGCAGCCTGCGCAGCAGCATGTGCATCCGGCGCAGGTCGAAACCGGTGAAGATGATGATGTCCGCGCCGGTGGCGGCCAGCCGGGCGGTGGCGGCGTCCACCCGCTGGGCGAGGTCGTCCGGGTCCGAGGTGATGCCGATGATGTCGTTGCCGCCGGCGCAGAACGAGATCAGGTCCGGCCTCATCTGCTCGGCCACCGGCACCTGGTCGGCGACGACCTGGTCCAGCACCTTCCCGCGGACCGCGAGGTTCGCGTAGGTGAACCCGGGTCGCCCTGCGGCCAGCCGCTCGGCGAGCCGGTCGGCCCACCCCCGCGGCGAGCCGTCGTCCCAGAGGTCGTCCAGGCCCTCGGTGAAGCTGTCGCCGATCGCTACGAAGCTGTTCCACCTGTTCAAGACCCAGCCCCCTTCGCAGACTCGTTGCCCGGCGTCCACCGTGCCGTCATCTGTAGATCGGTCCAGGATCACCCATGTGTTAGCGGTTCCGCCAGACACAGGGTGATCTCGTTGCGCTGATAGGGCACCCTTGCCTGTGTGAGCACACCCGACGAGCAGGGCCCGCAGGCGCCCGCGGACAACCGCGAGTCCCTGCGGGAGATCCTCGGCGGCCGCGGCGGAGCGATCGACGCGTCCATCCCGGTCGTCGCGTTCGTGCTGGTCTGGCTGTTGGCGGGAGCTCTTCGGTGGTGGTCGCCGGTCGGGATCGCGGCGGCAGGCGCGGTCGCGGCGGGCGGTGGGGTGGCCGCGTGGCGGCTCAGCCGGGGCAAGCCGCCGCGTGCGGTGCTCTTCGGCCTGCTGGGTGTGATGGTCGCTGCACTCGTCGCGCTCTACACCGGCCGGGCCGAGGACTTCTTCCTCGTCCAGATCCTCTCGAACATCGCGAGCGCCCTGGCCTGGGCCATCTCGATCGCGGTCCGGTGGCCGCTGCTCGGGATCATCGTCGGCGCCGCCCTGGGTCAGAAGACGCGCTGGCGGCGCGATCCGGACCTGATGCGCGGCTACCAGCGCGCGAGCTGGGTGTGGGTGGCGCAGTACGTCGTGCGGGTGGCGGTGTTCGTGCCGCTCTACCAGGCGGAATGGATCTTCGCGTTGGGTGCGGCGCGGGTGGCGTTCAGCCCCGCCCTCGTCGCGCTGTCCGTGGTCCTCTCGTGGCCCGCGCTGCGCTCGGCGCTGCCTGCCGACCACCCGGGGATCCGGCACCCCCGGGTGCCGGAGGAGCCCGCACCGGGGCCTACCGTGGACGACTCGTCCACGAACGGGTGAGACCCCTCACTTCGAGTGATCGACAGGTGCGTTCCGAAGATCGTCCGCGTTCACCCAGGTGAGGAACCACCACCCGCGCCCCGCGTGATGTGAACGGAGTCATGGCTCAGCATCCCCGCCCGCCCCAGTCCACTTCCGGCCCCCACGGTCGGCCCGTCCCCCCGGCTCCC
>NZ_JACBXB010000203.1 GCF_013870575.1 Pseudonocardia pini | reverse complement strand
GATCGACACGCCGACGACCACCACCGCGGCCGCCCCCGCCCTGCCGCGGGTCCTGGCCACCGTGCCGCTGGCTGGCGACCCCCGCTCACTGGTCGTGGACGGGCGGGAGGCGTACTCCGTCGTCGTCCCGCAGCGGTTCACCGACCAGGTCGTGGCCGTGGACCTGGCGAGCGAGACCCCCGGCCTGCCGCTGGTGGTCTCCGAGGCGGGCGGCGGGATCGCCGTCGACTCCGGCGGGCAGCTCTGGGTGCCGCGGTGTGTGCCCGGCGGCGGGGCCTGCGGGCTGGACCGGGTGGAACGGGAGGGGCGGGTCGTCGCGGGTGCGCCGCTCGACCGGGTCCCCACGAACCTCGTGCTCGAACAGCGGACCGGCCTGGCACACGTCGTGGACCTGAACCGCAGCGGCACGAGCTCGGTCGTCACGGTCGACACCGTCACGAACACCGTCGTCGGCGGGCCGGTCCCGCTCGGCTCGGGCAACGCCACCCTCGCCCTCTCCCCCGACGGCGACGTGCTCGCGTTCGCCGACGGAACGTCGCAGGTCTCGGTGGTGTCCGCCCGGTCCGGACAGGTGCTCGGCGCCGTCGCGACGCCCGAGGGCACGACCCACACCGCCTTCTCCCCGGACGGCACCCGGCTCTACGTCAGTGCCGGCATCGCGGGGGCGGTGGTGGCCGTGGACCTGGCCACGCAGACCCTCGTCGCGCCGCCGACCGTCGTGGACACCGGGCTGGCCGGGATCGCCGTCTCCCCGGACGGGACGCGCGTCTACGTCGCCGACTCCGACGGCGGCACCCTCCACGTGCTCGACGCCGCGTTGCAGCCGATCGGCGAGGTCACGGTCGGTGGTGCGCCGACCGAGGTGGTCGCGGCGGGCGACCGCGTCTACCTCACCGACACCGCCGACGACAGCCTGGTCGTCCTGGCCTCGTGAGCTCACAGGAGGGCCGCGGCGCGCTCCCCGATCATGACCGCGGTCGCGGCGGGGCCGCGGCGCGGTGCGACGGGCAGCACGCTCGTGTCCGCCACGCGCAGCCCGTCCACACCCAGGACCCGCAGGTCGGGATCGACCACCCGGCCGAGGGCGGCGCTGCCGCAGAGGTGCACCGAGGTCGTCAGCACCTGCTGGATCCAGCCGTCGAGGCGGCGGTCGTTGCCCAGCACGAAACCCTCGGGGCCGTCGCGTTCCAGACCAGCCGCGCGCAGGACGTCCGCGGCGGTCCGGATCGCGGCCCGCAGCCGTCGGCGGTCGGCCTCGGTCCGTAGGTAGCGGTAGTCCAGGCGGGGCGGCGCCAGCGGGTCCGCCGAGGTGATCGTGAGGTCGCCCCGGCTCTCCGGCCGCTGCAGCGCGCACATCAGGTGGACCGGCCCGTCCGGGGTGAAGGGGCGCGCGAACAGCAGGATCTCCAGGTCGCCTGCCGGGTCGGAGCCGGAGTCGAGGTTCAGGGCGGCCTGGCCGGCGACGGCGTCGGGGTCCGGGGGCGGGCCGGGCCAGCGAAAGGGCAGGTAGACGCTCGGATGGTCCGACCAGCCCTGCCCCACGGGCAGCTCCACCCGCTGCGGCACACCGGCCGTGCGGAGCACCGCGGCGGGCCCGATCCCGCTGTGCAACAACAGGTGCGGGGTACCGACGGCCCCGGCGGCGAGCACCACCGTGTCCGCGCGGACCACCCCCGCCGTGGTCTCCACCCCGACCGCCCGCGAGCCCTCGAACAGCACCCGGAGTGCCCGGACGCCGACACGCACGTCCAGGCCGCGTGGGTGGGTCGTCGAAGGCCCCGATCCGCCCGGGGGCACCGAGGTCGGGGGGACGGCCGCGCCCCAGGGGGCGGGGAGGAACGCGGTGGCGGTGCTGATCCGCACCCCCTCCGCCGCGTTCGACGGGACCAGGCCCCAGCCGGGCGGACCGCCCGCGTTCTTGTCCGGCTCGGCCGGGTGGCCGAGCGACTCGCAGGCCGCGAGGAACGCCGGGGTGACCGGGGCCAGGAAGCGTCCGGCCGGGCGGCGGACCCGCAGCGGTCCGGTGCCGTACCCGAGATCGAGATCCGTGGCCGTCCGCGAGTAGTACGGCTCGACGTCCGCGTACCCCCAGCCCGGGACGGCCCAGTCCGCGAAGTCCTGCGGCACCGCCCGCACGAAGTACGCGCCGTTGATCGCGCTGGACCCGCCGACCACCCGGCCGCGCGGCACCCGCACGACCCGGCCCCTGATCAAGGACGCGGAGTACGCCCAGTTCAGCGGGTGGTCCGGGGCGGTCGCGGCGAGCGAGGCCGCGCTCGTCACGTCCGGCAGCGTGGACGCCGGGCCGGCCTCCACCAGACACACCGACCGGTCCCCGCGCTCGGCCAACCGGCCCGCCAGCACGCAGCCCGCGGATCCCGCTCCCACCACCACCACGTCGACCATCGCCCGTGAGCATTCCCTACTTCGCGGCCTCGGACCGGGAGCACGAAACGTGCTCTCAGCGCTGTCGGGACCGCGCTGTGTGCACGCAACCGACGATCTTGCCGCGCTGAGAGCACGAAACGTGCCAACAGGGCGGGCGCCACCGTTTGGGAGGATGCCCCCGTGACCGACCCCGCTCTGGATCTCGCCGACTTCGTGTCCGCCTCGCCGACGCCGTACCACGCGGTCGCGGAGGGGGTCCGGCGCCTGCGGGCCGCGGGGTTCACCGAGCAGGTCGAGACGGCCGAGTTCGACACCGCCCCCGGCGGTCGCTACCTGGTGCGGGACGGCACGCTGCTCGCCTGGCACTCCCTCGGCGAGCCCACCCCGCTGCGGATCTTCGCCGCGCACACCGACTCCCCCACGCTCAAGGTCAAGCCGCGACCCGACTCCGGCGCCGCGGGCTGGCGCCAGGTGAACGTGGAGGTCTACGGCGGCGCGCTGTGGAACTCCTGGTTGGACCGCGACCTGGGCCTCGCGGGCAGGCTCGCCCTCTACGACGGCACTGTCGTCCCGGTGAACGTGGACCGGCCGCTGCTGCGCGTCCCCCAGCTCGCGATCCACCTGGACCGCCAGGTCAACCAGGGTCTGGAGCTCGACGCCCAACGCCACCTGCTGCCGATCTGGGGCCTCGGCGAGGTCCGCGAGGGCGACCTCGTCGAGTTCCTCGCGGCCGAGGTCGGGGTGGACCCGGGCGCGGTCGCCGCGCACGACCTCGTCGTCCACGACCTGACGCCGCCTGCTCGCCTGGGCCGAGACGGCGAGCTGCTCGCCGCCCCCCGGCTGGACAACCTGGCCTCCGTCCACGCCGGACTGTCCGCGCTGGTCGAGGCCGCCGAGGCCGGAACGACCGTCCCGGTGTTCGTCGGGTTCGACCACGAGGAGATCGGCAGCGGCTCGGCCACCGGGGCCGCCGGGCCGCTGCTGGAGACCCTGCTGACCCACCTCGCCGGGGGGTTCGACCGGCGGGACCGGATCTTCGCGGCGTCCCGGGCGCTGTCGGTCGACGTCACGCACGCGGCGCACCCCAACTACCTCGAGCGCCACGACCCGCACCACCGCAGCGTGCCCAACGGCGGCCCCACGCTGAAGGTCAACGCCAACCAGCGCTACGCCACCGACGCCCCCGGCGCGGCGGCGTGGCACCGCGCCTGCCTGGGCGCGGGCGTGCCCACGCAGGTGTTCGTCGGCAAGAACACCGTCCCCTGTGGGACGACCGTGGGCCCGATCGTCGCGACCCGGCTCGGCATCCGAACGGTGGACGTCGGCGTCCCGGTGCTGTCCATGCACTCGGCCCGCGAGCTCTGCGGCGTCGACGACCCGGGGTACCTCGCGGCGGCGGGTGCGGCGTTCCTCGCCGATCCGGCGTAACCGACGACGGTTACGGTCGGCCGATGGAGGACCCCTGCTTCGCCACCGCTCGCGAGATGGCGGCCGCGCTGCGCGCGGGCGAGATCTCCGCGCGGGAGCTGACCCAGGCCCACCTCGAGCGGATCGACTCCTGCAACGGGGCGGTCAACGCCGTCGTCACGGTGACGGCGGAACGCGCGCTCGCCGAGGCGGCGGCCGCGGACCAGCGGTTCGCCGCGGGCGAGGAGCTCCCGCCCCTGCACGGGATCCCGATGGCGCACAAGGACACCCACGCCACCGCGGGCATCCGCACGACCAAGGGCTCGCCGATCCACGCCGACGACGTCCCCGAGGCGGACGAGCTGGTGATCGAGCGCCTCAAGCAGGCGGGCGCGATCACGCTGGGCAAGACGAACGTGCCCGAGTTCGGCGCCGGGTCGCACACCTTCAACCCCGTCTTCGGCGCCACGCGCAACCCCTACGACCTGTCGCGCAGCGCCGGGGGCAGCACCGGTGGCGGGGCCGCCGCGCTGGCCTGCGGCATGCACGCCCTCGCCGACGGCAGCGACATGGGCGGCTCGCTGCGCAACCCGGCCTCGTTCTGCAACGTCGTGGGCCTGCGGCCCGCGGCGGGCCGGGTGCCGACCTACCCCGACGAGGCCGCCTTCTTCGCGCTCAGCGTCCGCGGCCCCATGGCGCGCACCGTGTCCGACGTCGCGCTCCTGCTCTCGGTGATGGCGGGCCCGGACCCCCGCAGCCCGATCGCGATCGACGTCCCGGGCTCGACGTTCGACGTCCCCCTCGATCGCGACCTCACCGGCCTGCGGGTCGCCTGGTCCCCCGATCTCGGCGGCATGATCCCGGTCGACGCCGCCGTGACCGCGGTCCTCGAGCCGCAGGTGCGCGTGTTCGAGCAGCTGGGGGCCACCGTGGAGCGCGCCGATCCGGACCTGCGCGGTGCCGACGAGGTGTTCCGCACCCTGCGCGCCTGGTTCTTCGCGATGTCCCTGGGCTCCGTCCTCGGCAGGCACCGGGACTCGATCAAGGCCACCCTCGTGGGCAACATCGAGGAGGGCAAGCGGCTCAGCGGGGCGGACGTGGCACGGGCCGAGATCCTGCACTCCGCCCTCTACCAGCGGATGCGGGTGTTCTACCAGGACTACGACCTGCTCGCGCTGCCGGTCTCGCAGGTCCCGCCGTTCCCCGTCGAGCTGGAGTTCCCGACCGAGATCGCCGGCGTCACGCAGGGGTCGTACATCGACTGGATGCGCTCGGCGTACCTGATCACCGCGTTCGGCCATCCCGCGCTGTCGGTGCCCGCCGGGTTCACGCCCGACGGGCTGCCCGTCGGGTTGCAGCTCGTCGGCGCGCACCGCGGGGAGCTCGCCCTGCTGCAGGCGGCCCACGGGTTCGAGCAGGCCACCCGGTTCGGCGAGACGCGCCCCGGCATACTCCGGCGATGAGGTTCACGACGACCGTGGAGTCGGCGGGGAAGACGGCCACCGGCATCGAGGTGCCGACCGAGGTCGTGGCGGCGCTGGGCTCCGGGCGCCGACCCGCCGTCGTCGTGACGCTCGGTGGACACACCTACCGCAGCACCGTCGCCGTGATGGGCGGGCGGTTCCTGCTCCCGCTCAGCGCCGAGAACCGGCAGGCCGCGGGCCTGGCGGCGGGCGACGAGGTGGAGGTCGAGATCGCGCCGGACACCGCGCCCCGGACCGTCGAGGTGCCCGCCGACCTGGCCGCCGCCCTGGACGCGGAGGGCCTGCGGGAGCTGTTCGACGGGCTCGCACCCAGCCGTCGCAAGGAACACGTCCGGACGGTCGAGAGCGCGAAGGCGGAGGCGACCCGAGCGCGTCGGGTCGCGAAGGTGCTGGACGTTATTCGGCCCCCGGCGCCCGAGTAGGGCGCCGGGGGTCGAGGGCACGCGTCAGCTCCCCCTGACGCGAGAGTCCTGTGCTTCGGCGAGGATGCGGGTCGCGAGCCCCGGGATCAGTGCGTCCCGGGAGAAGCGGTGCCCGAAGTCGGCGTACGCGAGCAGCTCCCGATGGAGCAGCTCGCCGATCTCACCCGGGTACATCCGGCGGGCCCGCAACGCTGCGGCCCTGAGGTCCGTCTGCTCGGCGAATGTCATGTCCCCGAGGGTCCTGGTCACCTGACTTCGTCTCCTTTTCCGATGCCTGAGCAGCATGGACCCCGATTGGAGCTTGCACCAGGTGGGAGAACTGCGTACGCAGGATTGAGGACGGGGCCGCTACCCTGTCCCGACCGTTCCGAGGGGGAGCAGCGATGCTGATCACGACCATGAACGACGTCCCCGGCAGGCAGATCACCCACGTGCACGGCGAGGTCTTCGGACTGACCGTCCGCTCGCGCAACGTCGGCTCGCAGATCGGCGCCGCCTTCAAGTCCCTCGCGGGCGGTGAGCTCAAGGGGATGACCAAGAACCTCGAGTCGAGCAGGCAGGAGGCGATCGACCGGCTGATCGCCGCCGCCGAGGCGCACGGGGCCAACGCGATCGTGGCCATGCGGTTCGACACCACGGAGATGGGCGACACCTGGACCGAGGTCTGCGCCTACGGGACGGCCTGCACCATCAGCTGAGCCACCGCGTCGGCCGCCTTCAGCGCGGACCCGGTCAGCACGGTGACCACGCGCTCCCCCGGGTCCAGGGCGCCCCGGGCGCGGAAGGCGCGCAGGGCGGGGAGCACCTGTGCGCTCGTGGGCTCGGCGTACAGACCGGTGCGGGCGAGCTCCATCGTGGCGGGCCCGATCTCCGCCTCGGGCACCGCGACCATGTCCCCACCGGTGGCCCGCACCGCCGCGAGCACCTCCGGCGCGCGGACGGGGCGGGCGATCGCGGTGCCCTCGGCGACCGTCGGGCGGGGATCCTGCTCGGGCAGGCCGTGGAACGCCCGGACCAGGGGCGCGCAGTGCTCGGGCTGGGAGACCAGCAGCCGCGGTGGGCGGGGGATCTCACCCGCCGCGACCAGCTCGTCGAACCCCAGCCTGCAGCCCAGCACCAGGCTGCCCGCCCCGCACGGGAGCACGACGGCGTCGGGAGCGGTGAAGCCGAGGTCCTCCCAGATCTCGTAGGCCAGCAGCTTGGTGCCCTGCAGGAAGTAGGGGTGCCAGTTGTGGCTGGCGTAGCACGTGGTGGCCGAGCGGCGCACCGCCTCGTCCGCCGTGGCCTGCCGGGTGCCGGGCACCAGGTCGACCGCGGCGCCGTGCGCGCGGCTCTGCTGGACCTTGGCCGACGACGTCGACGCGGGAGTGAGGATCGTCGCTCCGATCCCCGCCGCCGCGGCGTAAGCGGCGACGGACGAGCCGCCGTTGCCACTGGAGTCCTCGAGGATCGCCGCCACTCCCTGGGCGGCCAGGACCGAGATCATCACGGTGGTCCCGCGGTCCTTGAAGCTGCCGGTCGGGTTGAACCACTCGGGCTTGACCCCGACCTCCATCCCAGCGAAATCCCTGGTCAGCAACGGTGTGCAGCCCTCTCCCATGGAGACGGGCGGCACCGCGAGCGGGAGCGCGGCAGCGTAGCGCCACTGGGAGCGGACGCCTCGGTCCACCTGGTCCCGAGTGATCCCCGGACCGGGTTCGACGAGCAGCGGGGAGCCGTCGTCGCCCCGCCACCGGGGCGCGTCGAGGGGGTACCTCTGGCCTGCACGGTCGATCAGCACGAGGCCATCGTGCAGGGGTAGGTGGCGCGCCCGTGGGTCGACCACATAGATTCTCCCGTGAAGAAGGGGGCATCTCGATGGCCGAGCACGGTTCCGGTGGCAAGAACGCGAAGGGCGCTGCGATCATCGCGGGCGTCGTGGCGACGGCACTGGTCATCTACCTGCTGTACGTGATCACCGGGTTCGAGGCGCCGCTGGGTGCCGACCTGCTGGAGATCATCGTCGGGATGGTGTCCTTCGGCGCACTGTTCCTGCTGCTCTCGCGGCTGGTGTTCCCCAAGTTCGAGCAGATCTACGCCGAGCGCAACGCGAAGATCGACGGCGGCCTCGCCCAGGCCGAGAAGACCCACGCCGAGGCGCTGGAGCTCAAGGAGCAGTACGAGGCCCAGCTCGCCGAGGCGCGGG
>NZ_JACBXB010000202.1 GCF_013870575.1 Pseudonocardia pini | reverse complement strand
GGGTGCCGCTCGCTCATGGGGTGGATGGGATCGCTCGCACATCCGGTCGCGGTGCGCGGCGACGTCGGGCAGGACGCGGACTGCAGGCGGGTGGTCGCCGAGGTCGTGGACCGGTGGGGGCGGATCGACGCGCTGGTCAACAACGCGGGCCGGACCAGGATCGTCCCCTACGACGACCTCGACGGGCTCTCCGCCGAGGACTTCGAGGCGATCTACCGGACCAACGTGGTCGGCACCTACCAGATGACCCGCGCCGCGGCGCCGCACCTGCGCGCCCACGGGCTCGGGGCCGTGGTGAACGTGTCGTCCACCTCGGGCGCGGACGGGGAGGGCTCCTCGATGGCCTACGCGGCGTCGAAGGGGGCGTTGAACACGCTGACCCTCGCCCTGGCCCGCGCGCTCGCACCGCAGATCCGGGTCAACGCCGTCGTCCCCGGCTTCATCGCCAGCCGGTGGTTCGCCGATCCCCTCGGCCCCGAGGGCTTCGACGCGCTGGTCGAGCGGGTCCGCGACTCCACCCCGCTGCACCGGGCCGGTACCCCCGAGGACATCGCCGTGTCCGTCGTCTTCCTGTGCGACGAGGGCGCCGAGCACGTCACCGGCACCACCCTGGTCGCCGACGCGGGCGCGAGCCTCAGGCCGCGCCGCTGACCACCAGCGTGGTGATCCGCACGAGCGAGGGCGCGGTGGGTGTGGAGCCGAACCCGAACCGCACCGGGGGCCGGACGGGCGCGAGCCCGCCCTGGTCCGCACCGGCCCAGCGGACCACCGCACCGGTGATCCGGTGCAGGTCACGGGCGCAGTAGTACTCCCGACGACCGTTCCCCGCGCTGCCGACGGTCCGCACGCCGGGCAGCACCCGCCGCGCGACGGCGTCGACGAGGGTGACCCAGCGCCGGTTCGTCGCGAGGGGGGCCGGGACGGCGCGCAGCGGGTAGCCGAGCGCGCCCCGGCCGCCCATGCGGAAGGCACACTCCAGCGCTCCGGCGACCACCTGCCGTCGGTCCCCGCGCTCGGTGTACTCCACCGGCCCGATCCGGACCTCGTCGAACGAGTACGTGCCGGTCACGAACTCGGCCACCGCCGCGGAGGGAGCCAGCAGGAGCCGGTGCCCGTCCGCCCGCTCGACCATCACGTCCGTGAAGTCGCCCAGCGGCGAGACCGGCCAGTGCCCCACCACCACCCGCAGGCCGGCGGGGGTCCCGAGGCCGGCGATCCAGCCGTCGAAGCGATCGATCACGTCCGCCATCCTCACACCGGCCAGACGTAGGCCGTGCCCGGCGCGTCGTCCGGGAAGGCCGGGGCGTGCTCCGGCAGCGTGCCGAGCAGGACCTCGCGGTGGCTGCGGTGGACCCGGTCGTCGCCGAGCCGGAGGAGCGTCTGGACCATGCCCCCGGATACCCGGCCCCAGCCTGCCAACCGCCCACGCGCCGGGCGTCCGACTCGCGCGTCCGGGGCGTCGGACTCGCGCGTCGAGCGGGCTGCCTAGGCTGGGCGGGTGCTGGAGATCGACCACCTCATCGCCTTCCTGCCCGGGCCGCCGGACCCGCCCGCGGGGTTCTTCCTCGACGAGGGCACCCGGCACGTCGGGCAGGGGACCCGCAACCGGCGCATCCGCTTCCCGCGGCACTACGTCGAGCTGCTGTGGGTCGACGAGCCGGAGGTCGAGGAGGCCTCCGGGCTCGGGTTCGCCGCGCGGTGCGCCCGGAGCGCCTACCCCTTCGGGATCGTGCTGCGCGGCACCCTCCCGGAGGGCGACTTCCGCCGCTACACCGTGCCGGACGGCGGACCGACGCTCGCCCTCCACCAGGGCACCCCGGACATGCCGTTCCTCGCCGTCGCCGAGCTGACGGACGAGCAGCTCACCGCCCTCCCGCACCGGCTCACTCCCCCACACAAGAACGGCGCGAAGGGGATCGTCGCGGCCCGGCTGACCGGGGCGGTCCCGCCCGGCCCGGCCCTCCCGGGGATCTCGCTCACGGACGCGGGCGACCCGTCGCTGCGACTGCTCCTCGACTCCGGCGCCCCGCTCACCTTCCAGTAGCCGATCAGTAGCTGCGCGGCAGGCCCAGGACCTGGGTGCCGATGTGGGCGAGGACCAGCTCCTCGGCCACCGGGATGTTCTTGGCGATCCGGGAGTCCCGGAACAGCCGCTCCACCGGGTACTCCTTCGAGTACGCCATCCCGCCGAAGGTCTGGAAGGCCTGGTTGGCGGCCTCCCAGCCGACCTGGGCACCGGTGAGCTTGGCGATGGTGGTCTCGGTCTGGCAGGGCAGGCCCTGGTCGAACAGCCACGCGGCCTTGTAGGTCATCAGCCGAGCGAGCTCGGCCTTGGCCTTGATCTGCGCGAGCGGGAACTGGATGGCCTGGTTGGAGCCGATGGGGCGGCCGAAGACCGTGCGCTCCTTCGCGTACCGGACCGCCACGTCCAGCGCGGCGTCCGCGGTGCCCACTCCGCCGGCCGCCGCGAGCACGCGCTCGGGGTTGAGGACGTCCCACAGCACGGAGAAGCCCCGGTCGACCTCACCGATCACGTTCTCGGCGGGCACCCGGACCGCGTCGAGGAAGACCTGGCTGGACGTCACCACGTTCGACCCCATCTTCGGGATGGGGGTGTACCGCAGCGTGCCGGCGGCGACGGCCTCCTTGACGTCGACCAGGAAGAGGGTGAAACCGCTGGTCCGGGGGGTGGCCTCGGCGGCGGGCACGGTGCGGGTGATCGCGACCATCCAGTCCGCGTTCTCCAGTCCGGAGATCCAGATCTTCTGACCGGTGATGAGGAAGTCGGCGCCGTCCCGGACGGCGCGGGTGCGGATGCGGAGGGCGTCGCTGCCGGCGTCGGGTTCGGTGAGGGCCATGCAGAACTGGGTGTCGCCGCTCGCGACGCCCGGGAGGATCTGCGCGCGCTGCGCCTCGGTGCCGTGCCGGGCGAGCGTGGTCGCACCGAACCCGGGAGTGAGGATGTAGAGGAAGATCCCGCCGGTGCCGCCCGACGCCGCCAGGGTCTCGCACGCGACGGCCAGCTCCAGCAGGCCCTGCCCGCCGCCGCCGTACTCCTCGGGCACGGTGAGCCCGAGCCAGCCGCCCGCGGCGAGGTCTCGCCAGGCCTCCCAGGGGAACCGGTGCTCCTCCTCGAGCCTCGACCAGTAGGCGTGGTCGTAGCGGGCACCGATGGCCCGGACGCCCTCCTGCACGGCGAGGGCGGTCTCGGGCAGCGCGAAGTCCACGGACGCTCCTAGACGAGGGGGCGGCCCAGCAGGCGCCGGAGCCGCAGGTCGGTGAGGCAGGCGTTGTACGGCAGCCTGCGCAGCGTGGGCGGCAGCCGGAACACGATCTCGCCCATGCGCCGCAGCCTCTCCTCGAAGCGCGCCTGGTCGGCCGTCGACCAGGGCAGGCCCATCATCGACCGGAACGGCTCGTGCAGGAACCCCGTGCTCCACCACCGGGTGGCCGCCGCCCCGAACCCGCCGAGGTACTCGCGGTCCAGGAGCCGCTCGAAGTACGCGCGCACCGGCGGGTCGATGCGGACCTCGGGCAGCGCGGCGGCCCAGTAGGTGTCGAACGCCGCGCGGTCCGGGGGCCACTGCTCCGGGCGGACCTGCAGGCCGGTGCCGATCGTGGCGCACTCGCGGTAGACCGGGTCCGGCAGCCGCAGCCCCGGCTCACCGACCAGGAGGCCCCAGGTGTCCTCGAAGGCGCGGTAGATGCAGCCCGCCACCCAGAGCTGCAGGTCGCGGTCCGTGGCGCGGTACCCCACCGGGCTCTCCACCGTGGAGCGGACCTGCGCGTGTGAGCGGCCGACGGCCCCGCGGTAGTCCCGCCGGTCCCGTTCCGATCCCAGCAGCGCGACGCCGAGGTAGGCGTTGGTCGTCCGGAACCGGTGGAAGGGGTGGTGGAACAGGTTGCCGCTGTCCACCCGGCTCTCCAGCACGCCGTACCCGACGGGCGGCAGTGCCAGCTCCATGATCACGTTCGCCGTGGCGGCCAGCAGGACCGGAGCGAGCACGAGGTCCCGTGCCGTGCGCGGCAGCCGGTCGACCGGCATCGGTCCTCCCTACATCAAGGGCCGGAGCTCGGCCCAGGCCCACTCGCCCAGTGTCGTCGGGGTGGTGGTGATCGGCGAGCGGGGCGGGTCGGGCGGGAGGTCGCGGGTCCCCGCCGTCATCCCCACGATGCCCTCGACGGCGGCGGGCGGGAGCTCGGCCAGGGCCGCGCGGACGTCGTCGTCGGAGATGCCGACGGCGGTCACGGTGCGTCCCAGGACCTCGCTCAGGATGCCCGCGACCTGCGCGAACGACAGGTCCTCGGGTCCGTGCACGCCCTGCACGACCCGCCCCGACCAGTCCCGTGACAGCAGCCTGCCCACCGCGACCTCGGCGATGTCACGCGGCGCGACCCACGCCAGCGGGGCCTGCGGATCGCGGGCGGTGGCCAGCGTGCCCTCCCGCAGCGAGTCGAGGTCCATGAGCAGGTTGGTGACGAAGTAGCCGCACCGCAGCACGGTGACGTCTCCGGTGAGCGCGTCCTCGATCGCACCGAGCCCGTCGATGTGCCCGGCCCCGCCCCGCAGCTCCGCGCCGCCGCTGGACACGAACACCGCCCGCGGCACGCCGGCCGAGGCGAAGACCTCCCCCAGCGCGGCGGACTCGGCGATCGGGTCCTCGGTGACGTGCGGGGTCGTGTCCAGCCAGAACGCCGCGTCGACGCCCGCGGCGGCCTTCTCGACGGCGGCCGGGTCGGTCAGGTCGCCGACGCGGACGTCGCACGCCTCGCGGACGGCGGGACCGAGCCGGGCGGGATCGCGGACCAGCAGGGTCGGGCGGGCGCCCGCCGCGAGCAGCAGCCGGACCACGTGCCGCCCGATGTTCCCCGTGGGGGCGGTGACGAGAACTCTCATGCCCCGAGGGTGCCCGCAAACCCTGACGCCCCCTGTCGAGAGGAACGTGAGTGCTGTCCAGAGCATGATCGAACAGCACCCACGTTCATCTCGGCGGTCAGTGGGCGCGTGGTGATCTTCACACCCCGCCCCGGCACGGACTCGCGGAGCAAGCTCGACCTGCTCGCGGCCGTCGGGACGCAGGAGCTGAGCCCGCGGGTCGGGTAGGCGCACCGGTGTCGGGCGGGATAGAACTGTCGCTCACCCCCGCTCCACCGGAGGATCTGTGCACATCTGGCCCGGCTCGCCCTACCCGCTGGGTTCGACCTTCGACGGCGGTGGCACGAACTTCGCGATCTTCTCCGAGGTGGCCGAGCGCATCGAGCTCTGCCTCATCTCCGACGACGGCACCGAGGAGCGGATCAACCTCCCCGAGCGCAACGGCCTGATCTGGCACGGCTACCTCCCCCGCGTCGGGCCCGGGCAGCGCTACGCCTACCGCGTGCACGGCCCCTACGACCCGGGCCAGGGCCTGCGCTGCAACCCGCGGAAGCTGCTGCTGGACCCGTACGCCAAGGCGATCGACGGCGAGTACCGCTGGGACGAGGCCCTGTTCAGCTACCGTTTCGGCGACCCCTGGTCGGTCAACGACGCCGACTCGGCCCCGTACGCGATGACGTCCGTGGTGATCAGCCCGTACTTCGACTGGCAGGGCGACCGCCCGCTGCGGATCCCCTACAACGAGTCGGTCATCTACGAGGCGCACGTGCGCGGGATGACCATGCGGCACCCGGACATCCCCGACGACGTCCGGGGCACCTATGCCGGGATCGCGCACCCGGTGATGATCGACCACTTCCGGTCGCTGGGCGTGACGGCGGTCGAGCTCATGCCGGTGCACCAGT
This sequence comes from Pseudonocardia pini, assembly GCF_013870575.1. Taxonomy (GTDB): domain Bacteria; phylum Actinomycetota; class Actinomycetes; order Mycobacteriales; family Pseudonocardiaceae; genus Pseudonocardia; species Pseudonocardia pini. The sequence goes on along the minus strand of NZ_JACBXB010000202.1, from coordinate 2,153 downwards.
TCGTGCACGACTCGACGCTGCACGACAAGGGCCTGCGCAACTACTGGGGCTACAACACCATCGGGTTCTTCGCCCCGCACAACGGCTACGCGTGCTTCGGCACCCGCGGCGAACAGGTCACCGAGTTCAAGGCGATGGTCCGCTCCCTGCACCAGGCGGGGATCGAGGTGATCCTCGACGTCGTCTACAACCACACGGCGGAGGGCAACCACATGGGCCCCACGCTGTCCTTCCGCGGCATCGACAACAAGGCGTACTACCGGCTCGTCGACGGGGACGAGGCCTACTACTTCGACACCACGGGCACCGGCAACTCGCTGAACGTGCGCCACCACGAGTCGCTGCGGCTGCTGATGGACTCCCTGCGGTACTGGGTCACCGAGATGCACGTCGACGGGTTCCGGTTCGACCTCGCCTCGTCGCTGGCGCGGGAGTTCCACGCCGTGGACCGGCTGTCGGCGTTCTTCGACCTGGTCAACCAGGACCCGGTGGTGTCGCAGGTCAAGCTGATCGCCGAGCCGTGGGACGTGGGCGACGGCGGCTACCAGGTCGGCGGGTTCCCTCCCCTGTGGACGGAGTGGAACGGCCGGTACCGGGACACCGTGCGGGACTTCTGGCGCGGCGAGGACGGCGGCGTGGGCGAGTTCGCGGCACGGTTCACCGGCTCGTCGGACCTCTACGAGGCGGACAACCGGCGGCCGATCGCGTCGATCAACTTCGTGACCGCGCACGACGGCTTCACCCTCGAGGACCTGGTGTCCTACAACGACAAGCACAACGAGGCCAACGGCGAGGACAACCGGGACGGCGAGAGCCACAACCGCTCCTGGAACCACGGCGCCGAGGGCCCCACCGAGGACGTCGCGATCCATGCGCTGCGCGAGCGGCAGAAGCGCAACGTCCTCACCACGCTCCTGCTCTCCCAGGGCGTCCCGATGATCGCGCACGGCGACGAGCTCGGGCGCACGCAGCAGGGCAACAACAACGTCTACTGCCAGGACAACGAGCTGTCCTGGGTGGACTGGGACCGGGCCCGGGAGCACGACGTGCTCACCGAGTTCGTCGGGCGGCTGACGGAGCTGCGGGCGAAGCACCCGATCTTCCGGCGGCAGCGCTTCTTCCAGGGCCGGTCGATCCAGGGCTCCAGCATCAGCGACATCGCCTGGCTGCGGCCGGACGGCAAGCAGATGACGGACGAGGACTGGCGGCGCGCCCGGACCCACTCGCTGGGGATCTACCTCAACGGGCAGGGCATCCCGGACCGGGACCGGCTCGGCATGCGGATCACGGACGACTCGTTCCTGCTGCTGATCAACGCCCACCACCAGCAGGTGCAGTTCTGGCTGCCGGACCCGAGCTACGGACGGGCGTGGGAGACCGTCGTGGACACGGCGGACCCGCTGCTCGCCGGCGCACGGCGGCGCAACCACAAGGCGGACGCGCGGCTGCGGGTGATCGCGCGGTCGATGCTCGTGCTGCGGTGCACGGTGCCGCCCACCTGACATGTCGAGCTTGACATGTCGTACTCGACGGGTGCAGGCTGGCCGCAGTCGAGGGGGAGGCCGGTCATGGCGGAGATTCGGATCGGGGACGCGGAGCGGGAACGCGCGGCGGCGACACTGAGCGAGCAGGTGGGGGCGGGTCGGCTGGACCTGCCGGAGTACGAGGCGCGGGTGGACCGGGTCTACGCGGCCCGCACCGCGGCGGACCTGGAGTCGGTGCTGTCCGACCTCCCGGTGGCGTCCTCCGCGCCGAGCGCCCGCCCGTCCCCGTCGTTCGGGTCCGGCGGCGGCGATGTGGGCACCGTGGCTCGCGACGACGGTGATCTGCCTGGTCATCTGGGTCGCGACCTCGCTGGGCGCGGGCCACCCGCTGTACTTCTGGCCGATCTGGGTGGCGGGCCCGTGGGGCGCGATGCTGCTGCTGGGCTCGGTGACGGGCCACCGCCCCTGCACCCCCCACCGCCCCTGACCACGCCCCGTCGGCGCGAACGGCCCCTCGCGAGTCACCCTGCCGGTGGGTGACGAAGTCGTCGTCGGCCGGGGTTCGGTGTCGTCGGTCGCCGCGGTGCGGCACGCTGGTGCCATGAGGCAGGGCGTGCGGCGCGCGGGGACGGCAGGGGTGCTGGTGGGAGCGGCGGGCGCCGCGGTGGG
>NZ_JACBXB010000201.1 GCF_013870575.1 Pseudonocardia pini | reverse complement strand
CGCGCGACGCTCCTCCGGGGTCTGCTCGGCGACGTCCTCCGGCGAGCTCACAGCGGGATGTTCCCGTGCTTGCGCGCCGGACCCTGCTCCTGCTTCGTGGCGAGCATCCGCAGCGACCGGCCGACGTACCCGCGGGTGTGCGACGGCGGCACGACCGCGTCGATGTACCCGCGGTCAGCGGCGATGTACGGGTTGCAGAGGGTGTCCTCGTAGTCCTGCTGCAGCTCCGCGCGCTTGGCGGCGAGCTCGTCGCCCTCCAGGCCCTTGAGCTCCTTGCGGTACAGGATGTTGACCGCGCCCTGGGCGCCCGTGACCGCGATCTGGGCGGTCGGCCAGGCGATGTTCACGTCCCCGCCGAGGTGCTTCGACCCCATGACGTCGTACGCGCCGCCGTAGGCCTTGCGGGTGATCACGGTGACCTTCGGGACCGTGGCCTCGCAGTAGGCGTAGATCAGCTTCGCGCCGCGGCGGATGATGCCGTCCCACTCCTGCTCGGTACCGGGCAGGAAGCCGGGGACGTCCACGAACGTGAGGATCGGGATGTTGAAGGCGTCACAGGTCCGCACGAAGCGTGCGGCCTTCTCGGAGGCGTCGATGTCCAGGCAGCCTGCGAACTGGATGGGCTGGTTGGCCACGACGCCGACCGAGCGGCCCTCGACGCGGGCGTACCCGGTGACGATGTTCGGCGCGAACAGCTCCTGGACCTCCAGGAACTCGCCCTCGTCGACCACCCGGGTGATGACCTCGCGGATGTCGTAGGGGGTGTTCACCGAGTCGGGGATGAGCGTGTCCAGCTCACGGTCGACGTCGGTGAGGTCCTCCTCGATCGACCCCGCGGTGGGCTCCGGCGCCGGGAAGAGCGGCGGCTCGGACAGGTTGTTCGACGGGAGGAAGGAGAGCAGCTCCTTCACGTAGTCGATCGCGTCCTGCTCGTCGCTGCCCAGGTAGTGAGCCACGCCGGACTTGGAGTTGTGGGCCCGGCCGCCGCCGAGCTCCTCCATCCCGACCTCTTCACCGGTGACGGTCTTGATCACGTCCGGGCCGGTGATGAACATGTGCGAGGTCTCGTCGACCATCACGATGAAGTCCGTGAGCGCGGGGGAGTAGACGGCCCCGCCCGCCGACGGGCCCATGATCAGCGAGATCTGCGGGATCACGCCGGACGACCGGACGTTCCGCATGAAGATCTCGCCGTAGAGGCCGAGCGCCGCGACGCCTTCCTGGATCCGCGCGCCGCCGCCGTCGTTGATCCCGATGACCGGGCAGCCGATCTTGGCCGCGACGTCCATGACCTTGACGATCTTCTCGCCGTAGACCTCGCCCAGCGCACCGCCGAACACGGTGGCGTCCTGCGAGAACACGGCGACCGGGCGCCCGTCGACCGTCCCGGTGCCGGTGACCACACCGTCGCCGAAGGGCCGCTTCTCCTGCATCCCGAAGTTGGTCGAGCGGTGCCGGACCAGCGCGTCCAGCTCGACGAACGAACCCGGGTCCAGCAGCAGGTCGATCCGCTCGCGGGCGGTCTGTCGACCCTTCGCGTGCTGACGCTCGGCGGCGGCCTCCGAGGGGAGAGCCTCCTCGAAGCGGCGGTACAGATCGGCCAGCTTGCCGGCGGTCGTGTGCACGTCCGGCTCGACGTCCGGGGCGTTCGACGGGTCCCCCATCGGCTCCGTTGCAGCGCTCATCGCTCTCCCTCGCTGCGCGAGGTCGGCGCTTCGCGCAAGCGCCGCATCATCGGTTCGCTCGCAAGCTCGCTCATGACGTGGGACTCTAACGCGCGACAGTCACACGTGACCGTTCCCGTGAACGCGGTCTGCGTCACGTCACACCCGCGACCGTCCGTCGCTCGTTCGGCGCAGCCGGGGGCGCACCGGTCGCGTCCGGGGCACCGTCGGGCGCGTTCACCTCCGAAAGCGGCCGGAACGGGCCACCGACCAGGGATAGGTTCCGCCCGTGAGCTCGCCACCGGCCCCGTTCGACGTCCACGACCTCCGGCACCGGTTGCTCGGCCCCGGCGGACGCTGGACCCGCCTCGAGGTCGTCGACGCGACGGGCTCCACGAACGCCGATCTCGTCGCCCAGGCCGTCGCCGGGGCACCCGACGGGTCGGTCCTGGTCACCGAGCACCAGACCGCGGGCCGCGGCAGGCTGGACCGCAGCTGGGAGGCGCCGCGCGGCTCGGGGATCGCGGTCAGCGTGCTGTGGCGGCCCGAGGGTGTGCCCGCCGAGCGGTTGGGCTGGCTGCCGATGCTCGCAGGCGTCGCGCTGCTCGACGCGATCCGGACCCTGGCCCCCGGTGTCGCGGCCGGCCTGAAGTGGCCCAACGACCTGCTGCTCGGCCCCGAGGGCCGCAAGGGCGCCGGGATCCTGGCCGAGATGACCGCGGTGTCCGGCGGCGGCCCCGGGGTGGTGCTGGGGATGGGGATCAACGTGGGCGCCCCGGCGGGCACGCTGCCTCCCACGGCGACGTCGCTGGCTGCCGAGGGCGCCGCCGTCGACCGCACGGAGCTGCTGGTCGAGGTGCTGCGCAACCTCGGCGAGCGGGAGGCGGCGTGGCGGGCCGAGGCGGGGGACGCGGACGAGTCCGGGCTGCGCGGCGACTACCGGGCGGGCTGCCTCTCGCTCGGCTCCCAGGTGCGGGTGGAGATGCCCGGCGGCAGCTCGGTCGTGGGGATCGCGGAGGACGTCGACACCTCGGGCCACCTGCTCGTCCTGGAACCGGACGGCAACCGCAGGGCCATCGCGGCGGGCGACATCGTGCACCTGCGGCCGGCGGACCGCTCCGACCCCTGAGGCGTCATGGAGCCACAACTGTCGTCCCGGGGCCGTCGAACGACAGATGTGGCTCCATAATGCGCGCATGGCCTACCCGGACGAGCTGCTGGTCGAGGGCGAGCAGGTCGTCCTGCACACCCACCCGCACTGGAAGATGCTGATCGGGCCGGTCGTGGTGTTCCTCGTCGTGGTCGGGGCTGCGGCGTTCCTGGCCGCGCTGGTGAGCGCGCAGAGCTGGGCGGCCATCGCGTGGATCGCGCTCGCCGCGCTCGCGGTGCTGGTCGTGGCCCGGTTCACGGTGCTGCCCTTCCTCCGCTTCCGCACCACCCACTTCGTCGTCACGACCCGACGGGTGCTGGTCCGGGAGGGGGTCGTGTCGCGCAGCGGGATGGACATCCCGATGTCGCGGATCAACACCGTCCAGTTCCGGCACACGATCCTGGAGCGCATGCTGGGGTGCGGCACGCTCGTGGTCGAGTCGGCGTCGGACGATCCGTTGGAGTTCGCCGACATCCCCGACGTCGAGCGGGTCCACACGCTGCTCTACCAGGAGGTCGCGGACCCACATGACTGACCAGGCCGAGCTGCCCATGAGGGTCCCCGTCGAGGGGCTGCCCGCGCACGTCACGATCTACGAGGTCGGCGCGCGGGACGGGCTGCAGAACGAGAAGACGGTCGTCCCGGTGGAGGTGAAGGCCGAGTTCCTGGGCCGGCTCGCCGCGGCGGGCCTCACGACCCTCGAGGCCACGAGCTTCGTGCACCCGAAGTGGGTGCCCCAGCTCGCCGACGCCGCCGACCTGCTCGCCGTCCTCGACCGGCGACCGGGCGTCGACTATCCGGTGCTGGTGCCCAACGAGCGCGGGCTGGACCGGGCGATCGAGGCGGGCGTGGACCACGTGGCGGTCTTCGCGAGCGCCACGGAGACGTTCGCCTCGAAGAACCTCAACCGGACGCTGGACTCGCAGTTCGCGATGTTCGAGCCCACGGTGAAGCGGGCGCTCGCCGAGGGGATGCGGGTGCGGGCGTACGTGTCCATGGCGTTCGGGGACCCCTGGGAGGGGGCCGTCGAGCCCGCGCAGGTCGCCGCCGTCGGGCGTCGGCTGGTGGAGATGGGCTGCGGGCAGCTCTCGCTCGGGGACACCATCGGCACCGGCACCCCGGGCCATGCCGAGGCCGTGATCGACGCGTGCGTGGCCGCCTCCGTCCCGATCGACACGATCGCGGTGCACTTCCACGACACCTACGGCCAGGCGCTCGCCAACACCCTCGCCGCACTGCGCCGCGGGGTGACCACGGTCGACGCCTCCACCGGCGGGCTCGGCGGCTGCCCGTACGCCAAGTCCGCCACCGGGAACCTGGCCACCGAGGACCTCGTCTGGATGCTCGACGGGCTGGGGATCGAGCACGGCGCCTCGCTGGGCGCCCTGGTCGAGACGAGCGTGTGGATGGCGGGGCAGCTCGGCCGACCGTCGCCGTCGCGGGTGGTCAAGGCGCTGGGATCGGCCCTGGGTGGGGACGACGCGGGCTGACCGCGCCGGACTGTGGGGGCGCCTTCCTCATGAAGTCCGGTCGCCCTGGCCCGCGCCCTCGGCAGAGGCGGCGGACGCTAGGGTCGAGGCTGGTCCCGCGAGCCGAACATGCCGGTGAAGCGGGCGCGGTAGACCACGTCCTCGCTGTCCGCCGAGCCGCGGCGCATCCAGGCCCGCAGGGTGATCAAGCCCATCCACGGCTTCGACGACGAGCGGCGCGCGTCCACGACCTCCATCGTGGCGAACAGCTCGTCGCCTGCGAAGACGGGCGCGGGCCAGGCGATCTCGTCGCCGCCGGGGGAGCCGAGCGCGGTGGAGCCGAGCAGCAGGTCCTCCACGTAGAGCCGCATCCAGAGCCCGGCGGTGTACCAACCGGAGGCCGCGAGCCTGCCGAAGATGGACTCCTTCCCCGCGGCCTCGTCGAGGTGGAAGGGCTGCGGGTCGAAACGGCGGGCGAACGCGACCATCTCGTCGTGGTCGACCGTCACCGACCCGAGGTCGAACACCCGACCCGGCGTGAGGTCCTCGAACGCGATCTCCGGCATGGGCCGACGTTAACCCACTCCCTCCCGGACCGGCCCACGTCCGGCGCCTCCCGCCGCGCCCACTGATCACTGCCCCGGCACGGGGAGCCGCGGGGTGCGCGGTGCTGTGTGCCGAACCGGTGATCATGGGTCTGGCGGCCGTCAGAGCTGCAGAGCGTTGGCATGATCGCGGTCTCGGCACCGGGGGCCGCGAGGTGCGGCGCTGCGTGCCCAATCGGGAGCCTGTGCCTGCGCGGTGATCATGGTGCCTGCCCGCCCACACAGGCGCCCGCCCCGAACATGATCGCCTCATCGGCGCAGCCCACCGCGCCCACCGCGGCTCCGCGCGCCGAACCAGTGATCACGGGCCGGGGTACCGGCAGGGAACCCTGACCGGCTGCGGGAGAACCGATGACAGACCCTCAGCGGGCGCGGAGGATCTCCAGGGCGGCCGTGTGGAGGTGGCCGTTGGAGGCCAGTCCGTTCCCGCCCGCGAACCCCACGACCCCGGCCAGGTCGGTGAGCCGCCCGCCCGCCTCCTCCAGGATCGGCTGGACCGCGGCGAGGTCCCAGGGGTTCGCCTCGGGCTCCACGGCCAGGTCGAGCACGCCCTCCGCGACCAGGCAGTGCTGCCAGAAGTCGCCGAAGGCGCGGGTCTCCCAGCATGCCTCGGACAGCGCCAGCCAGCGGTCCAGGGTCCCGTTGCCGCGGAAGGTCTCCACATTGGTCGTCGAGAGGTAGGAGTCCTCGAGCGACCTCACGCCCGTCACCGTGATCCGGCGCGCCTCGCCGCCGGGCCGGTCGGTCGTCCAGGCGCCGAGGCCGGCCGCGCCCCACCAGCGTCGTCCCAGGGCGGGTGCGCTGACCACCCCGACGGTCGGCGCCCCCGCCACGCACAACGCGATGAGCGAGCCCCACACGGGCATGCCGCGGGAGAAGTTCTTGGTGCCGTCGATCGGGTCGAGCACCCAGCCCCGTCCGCCCAGCCCCGCGAGGGACCCGCCGCCCTCCTCACCGAGGATCGCGTCCGCGGGCCGCTCCCCGGCGAGCGAGGCGCGCAGGGCCTCCTCGGCGGCGGTGTCCGCGTCCGTCACGGGCGTGCGGTCAGGCTTTCGGGTGACCTTGAGGTCGGCGGCCCGGAACCGGGGCAGCGTGATGGCGTCGGCGATGTCCGCCAGCTGGAGGGCCAGGGCGAGATCGGCACGGGTGTCCGGTTCGGAGCCAGAGGTGGTCACGGCGCGCCAGCATGCCATCCCGGTGTGGGCATACTCTCATCCCGTGACCACCGTCCTGTTGGCGGAGGACGACGCCGCGATCGCGGAGCCGCTCTCCCGGGCCCTGCAACGCGAGGGCTACGAGGTGGACGTCGCCAGCGACGGCACCGCGGCGCTCGATGTCGTCCGGCAGGGCAACGTCGACCTGTTGGTGCTGGACCTCGGCCTGCCCGGGATGGACGGGCTGGAGGTCTGCCGCAGGCTCCGTCCCGACTTCCCCGACCTGCCGGTCCTGATGCTCACCGCGCGCACGGACGAGGTGGACTTCGTCGTGGGCCTCGACGCGGGCGCGGACGACTACGTCGGCAAGCCCTTCCGGCTCGCCGAGCTGCTCGCGCGGGTCCGCGCGCTGCTGCGCAGGCTCACCCCCGAGACCGTCGAGGTCGGCGGCGTGCGGATGGAGCTGTCCGGCCGCCGCGTCCTGGTCGACGGCGAGGAGGTCGGCCTGGCCAACAAGGAGTTCGAGCTGCTGCGGGTGCTCCTGCTGCGCGCCGGACAGGTCGTGACCCGCGAGGAGATCCTCCGCGAGGTCTGGAACGACCCGGACATGAAGACCTCCAAGACGTTGGACATGCACATGTCCTGGTTGCGACGCAAGATCGGCGGCGAGCGCCGGATCGCGACGGTCCGCGGCGTGGGATTCCGCTTCAACCACGCCTGATGAGAAGACGGATCCTGCTCTCGACCCTGTTCGTCGTCACGGTGACGGCCCTGGTCCTGGGCGGTCCGCTGGCGTTCACGACCTGGCGGCTGGTGGACGACTTCACCCGCGCCGAGCTGATCCAGCAGCTGGAGCGGATCGCGGGCAGGCTCGACGACGAGCCGCCCGGCAGGCCGATCGACCCCTCGACGATCGCGCTGGCCGTGCCCGCGGGCGGCAGGCTCGTCGTCGACGTCCCGGGGGCGCCGATACAGACCATCGGCGCGCCGGTCGAGGACGACACGATCGCCGAGTCGCTGCCCTTCGGGCAGGGCGGCACGATCACCCTGTCCGAACCGATCTCGGTGATGCGCACCCAGCAGGTCCAGGTCACCGTGGTGGTGATCCTGCTGGTCGTGCTGTCGGTGGGCACGGGCGCGGTCGTCGCGACCGTCACCGCGCGCAGGCTCGCAGAGCCCCTGCTCGACGTCGCCGACCGGGCCGCGCGGCTCGGCGCCGGTGACTTCCGGCTGGCCCCGCACCGCCACGGCATCCCCGAGCTGGACCGGGTCTCGGACGTCCTGGACACCTCCGCGGGGGCGCTCGCCGACCTCGTCCAGCGCGAGCGGGCGCTGGTCGGGGACGTGTCCCACCAGCTGCGGAGCCGGATCACCGCGCTCACCCTGCGGCTCGACGAGCTGTCCACCCACCCCGATCCCGACGCCCGCCGCGAGGCCCTCGCCGCCCTCGAGCAGACCGAGCGGCTCTCCGAGGTGCTCGACGAGCTGCTGGAGGCCGCCCGCGCGGCCCGGGCCGCGGGCGCGGAGCCGATGGACCTGCGCGAAGGCCTGTCCGAGGTGGCCGACGAGTGGCGGCCCGCGCTCGAGTCCGCGGGGCGCAGGCTCAAGCTCCGGGTGCCCGACGGGCTGCTGGCGCGGGTCACGCCCGCCCGCATCCGGGAGGCCGTGGGCGCGTTGGTGGACAACGCGATCCAGCACGGCGACGGCACCGTCACGATCTCCGCCCGCGAGGGCGCGAACGCGCTGGTCATCGAGGTCAACGACACCGGCGCGGGGATCCCGGAGGAGCTGGTCCCGCACGTGTTCGACCGCGGCGTCTCCGTGCAGTCGTCGACCGGGCTGGGGCTGGCCCTGGCCCGCGCGCTGGTGGAGGCGGACGGCGGGCGGCTGGAGCTGTCC
>NZ_JACBXB010000200.1 GCF_013870575.1 Pseudonocardia pini | reverse complement strand
GGGGGCGCGCAGCGCGGCCAGCGCCCAGCGTGCGGCGGGCCCGATGGGCACCAGCCGCCCCCGCGGCCCGAGGGCGCCCTCGACGAGCAGGCTGTCGAGGGGCAGAGCGGCGTCGTCCGCACGACTGGTCAACGGGTCCCCTTCCTGGTCCGGGACCGATCGTTGCAGGTCCGGTCCCCGGGCGCCGGCAGGTGGGTCCGCTCGCGCGGGTCCGGGGAGGCCGGACGGAGCGGGCCGGATACCCTGATCGGCGGCCCTCGGACGAGGATCGGCAGCAGGGAGTCGTGTGTCACAAGCGGAATCCGTACCGATTCAGGGACTGTCCCCCGCCTCACGCCCGCTGCGTGCCTGGCAGCGTTCGGCGCTGGCCCGGTACCTGGCCGCGAAGCCGCAGGACTTCCTGACGGTCGCGACGCCGGGCGCGGGCAAGACCGCGTTCGCGCTGCGGGTCGCGTCGGAGCTGTTGGCGGACCGGACGATCGAGGCGATCACCGTCGTCACGCCGACCGAGCACCTGAAGTACCAGTGGGCGCAGTCGGCGGCGGCCGTCGGGATCGCGCTGGACCCCGAGTTCCGGGCGTCGGCGGGCACCTCGCGGGACTACCACGGCATCGCGATCACCTACGCCGGTGTCGCGGTGCACCCCAACACGCACCGGGTGCGCACGGAGAACCGCCGCACACTGGTGATCCTCGACGAGATCCACCACGCCGGGGACGCGAAGTCCTGGGGCGAGGGCGTCCAGCTCGCGTTCGAGCCCGCCCAGCGGCGGCTGGCGCTCACCGGGACGCCCTTCCGCTCCGACGACAACCCGATCCCGTTCATCGAGTACCAGCGAGACGGCGAGGGCGCCCTGCGGTCCCGGGCCGACCACTCCTACGGCTACGCCGACGCGCTCGCGGACAACGTCGTCCGGCCGGTGGTCTTCCTGGCCTACTCCGGCACGTCCAGCTGGCGGACCAGCGCGGGGGAGGAGATCACCGCGCGGCTCGGCGAGCCGATGACCAAGGAACAGACCGGCATGGCCTGGCGCACCGCGCTGGACCCGGCCGGTGAGTGGATGCCCGCCGTGCTCGCGGCCGCGGACAAGCGGCTCACGGCCCACCGCTCCGGCGGGATGTCCGACGCGGGCGGGCTCGTCATCGCCACCGACCAGACGGCCGCGCGGGCGTACGCCGCGCTGTTGCAGAAGGTCACCGGGACCATGCCCGCCCTCGTGCTCTCGGACGAGACGGGGTCCTCGGACCGGATCGAGGCGTTCGCGAAGTCGCAGGAACGGTGGATGGTCGCCGTCCGGATGGTGTCGGAGGGGGTCGACGTGCCGCGGCTCGCCGTGGGCGTCTACGCCACCTCCGCCGCGACCCCGCTGTACTTCGCGCAGGCCATCGGCCGGTTCGTGCGGTCGCGGCGGCCGGGGGAGACGGCGTCGGTGTTCGTGCCGTCGGTCCCCGTGCTGCTGGGGCTGGCCTCGGAGCTGGAGGCGCAGCGCGACCACGTCCTCGGGGCGCCGCACCGGCCCAAGGAGGAGTGGAACGACCAGGAGCTGATGCTCGCCAACCGGCAGGAGGACGAGCCGGGGGAGGACGAGAAGTCCTTCACCGCCCTGCACGCCGACGCCGAGCTGGACCAGCTGATCTACGACGGCGCCTCCTTCTCCGCCGACGAGGAGGACTACATCGGGCTCCCCGGCCTGCTGGAGCCGGACCAGGTGCGGACGCTGCTCTCCCAACGTCAGCAGGAGTGGGTGGACCGGGGGTCGCCGCGCTCCGGTGCGGGTGCCCGCGCCACGCCGGCCCCGGCGGTCCCCGAGCCGCCGCGCGAGATGTCGGTGCGCGAGCACCTCCAGAAGCTCCGCAAGGAGCTGAACACGCTGGTGGCGCTGCACAACCACCGCACCAAGAAACCGCACGGCATGATCCACAACGAGCTCCGCAGGCACTGCGGCGGCCCCCCGACCGCGATGGCCACGATCGAGCAGCTGGAGGAGCGGATTGCCACCATCCGCTCCTGGCGCTAGCCAGAGCCCCGCGAGTCCCCCGGTTTCGACGCGCGAGTCGGACACCTGCGTTCCGCGAGTCCCCCGGTTTCGACACGCGAGTCGGACACCGTGGTCCGTGAGTCCCTCAGGTCGGACGCGCCGAGCAGCCGGCCCAGCACCCCTCGACCTCGCATGGTGAGGGCCCAGTCACTCGCTGGGCGCGAGTCGCTCGGGCGCCGCGCAGGTGTCCGCGGCTCGGACTCCCGGGCGTCGACCTCCGCGTCGGTGTGTGGAGCGACGCTCCCGCGAGCGCCCTGAGTGACGTGGTGACCTCGCTCGGAGCAGGGAGCTCGGGCCACGCGCGCGATTCCGGCACGCGACCCATGATCGCTGCGAGTGGAGCGACCCTGCGCTGAGCGCCGGGTTCGCTCCCCTCCGAGTGATCATGCAGGTGTGCGCGCTCCGGGACTTCTCGGATGCGCAGCGACGGCGCCCTCGGTAGTCGGGGCGACTCGCGCACCCTCGGGCGACTCGCGCACTCCGGCCGGGCGTCTGGCGTCGCCGCGAGGGCGGCTCCCGCGCCGCGACAAGTCGTGCTCGCGTGTCAGCGCAGGGCGGGCTTGCGCACCGGGGCAGGGTGTCTCGCGCGCCGGGCGGCTCATGTAACCCGGCACACACGAGAGGGCGGGCACCCGGTGGGTGCCCGCCCTCTCGATGAAGCGTTCTCGAATCCGGCGAGGGGAGTCGCCGGGGCCCTCGTCAGCCCTGCTGGACGTCCACCTCGAGCTCACGCAGCTTGTCCGCGTGGGCTCGGGCGTGGTGCCCGCAGAACAGGAGCTCGCCACCGCGCGGTAGTACGGCGCGAACCTTTGCAGCCGCTCCACAGCGGTCACAGCGGTCGGCGAGGGTCAACTCGGGCCGGGTCAGGGTTCCAGGCTGCATAGCTGCGGTCTCCCTCCGTCTCGGTACCGGGTCCCCCCGGTACCGCTTGCTGTGACGACCGCTCACGCGGTGCGCCCACTCTTGCAGACGTTCGACACCCCTGCATGTGTTCCCGGCCCGTGTCGCGACGACAATCACGTTTCGACCCTGGGGGGTCGGGTGACCGTCTCCGCGGTGGCGGTCCGGTGACGAACACGGATTCAGTTGACTACGAGTGAATGATGCGGTGCCCGTTGTGACACCGCAAGGTGTCGTGTGTAAACAGTCGGGTCCCGACGACTACGGAGCGCAATCGTGTACGGAGAGGTGAGTCGCCGGGTCCCGGCGCCCGTCCTCTTCGTCGTCGGGGGCGCCTCGATGTACGTCGGGGCGGCCCTCGCGGTCGGACTGTTCGACCGGTTGTCGCCTGCCGCGGTGGCGGTGTTACGGATCTTGGGCGCAGGAGCGTTGCTCCTTCTGGTCGTACGGCCCGGGAAGGTCGCGTGGAGTCACCGTCGGCTGCGGCGGTCCCTCCCGTTCGGGGTGGCCACCGCGCTGATGAACGCCGCGTTCTACGAGGCGATCGCCCGGTTGCCGCTGGGCACGGCGGTCGCGCTGGAGTTCTGCGGCCCGGTGGTGGTCGCCGCCGCGCTCAGCCGCAGGCCGCGAGACGTCGGGGCCGTCCTGCTGGCCGCGGGCGGGGTCGCCCTCATCGCCGACGTCCGCTGGTCAGGCAGCCCCTCGGGGGTCCTCTGGGCCCTGGCTGCCGCGGCCCTCTGGGCGGCCTACATCGTCCTGGGCAAACGGGTGGCGAGCGCGGGGGACGGGGTCGAGGACATGGCGGTCGGGTTCACCGTGGCCGCGGTCCTGTGCTCCCCGGTGCTGTTCCTGGGCGGCTCGGCGGGCCTCGCGCCACTCGGCGATCCGACGGTGCTGCTGCTCGCGGTGGGGGTCGGGGTGCTGTCCAGCGTGATCCCCTACGGCCTGGACCAGGTCGTGCTCCGGCGGGTCGGACAGGCCCGGTTCGCCGTGCTCCTGGCCCTGCTGCCCGCGACCGCGACGGTGATCGGACTGGTCCTGTTGGGGCAGCTCCCGGGCCCCGCGGAGGCGGTCGGCATCCTCGCCGTCGTCGGGGCGGTCCTGCTGCGCTCGCGGGACGGCGACGAGGTCCCGCAGACCGTCCGGCCGAACCATGTCACGGACAGTCACCACCCTCCTGAGTGACGCAGCGTGACCATTCTGGGCTCGACCGAGTGAAGATCACCTGAGTGGGTGGAGAACCCTCGCTGGGCGTCCACCGTGGCGCGCGACCATGCCTGCAGGCCCCTTCGGCGGCCTCGGAATCCGCCCCGAGTGGACCACTGCCTCGGGAGGGGTCCGCGTCGGTTCGATGTCACCCGGCCGGCGCGCAGGCGTCCGGCTCAGTGTCTCTACGTCCGCGGGTTCGCGAAAAGTCGTCCGGAGGCGGCCGCGAACTCGCCCTCCGACAACAAACCCGGGTGAACGTGACCGAATCGTGATGATCGTTCCGGAACTGTATCGATCGAGAATGCTTCACGTCACACCTATCAGGTGCATACGTTGTCGCCCACAACATTCACCCGGCGTTCTCCGCGCCGGGTCCACAGCGACGTGGAGGCAGGCGCATGCGGATGAGGATGACGGCACCGAGGGCGGTGGCCGCGCTGGGTCTGGGGCTGGTCCTCACCCTGACCGGCTGCGGGGCGAACAGCTCGGGCGGGACGGCTCCGGCGTCGAGCGCGCCGAGCGGTGGGGTCAAGGTCGGGGTCATCCTGCCCGAGACCGACACCTCGGCGCGGTGGGAGGGCTTCGACAAGCCCATGCTGGACAAGGCCATGCGCGCGGCCGGGCTGGACCCGGACATCCAGAACGCCCAAGGCGACGAGCAGAAGTTCTCCACCCTCGCCGACGGGATGATCTCGTCCGGGGTGAAGGTGCTGGTCATCGCGTCGATCAGCTCGGACGGCGGTTCCGCCGTCGCGGCCAAGGCGAAGGCCCAGGGCATCCCGGTCATCGACTACGACCGGCTCAACCTCGGCGGCACGAGCGACTACTACGTGTCGTTCGACAACGAGCAGGTCGGTGCGCTCCAGGGCCAGGGCCTCGCGCAGGCCCTCACCGGCAAGCAGGGCGCCCAGGTGATCCAGATCGAGGGCGCGCCGACGGACAACAACGCGACGCTGTTCTACAACGGCCAGCAGTCCGTGCTGAAGCCGATGTACGACTCCGGGCAGCTCAAGCTGGTCGCCAACCAGCCCATCGACAAGTGGGACAACCAGGTCGGCGGCACCACCTTCGAGCAGCTGCTGACCGGCAACGGCGGCAAGGTCGACGGCGTCGTCGCGGCCAACGACGGCCTGGCGGGCGCCATCGTGACCGTCCTCACCAAGTACGGCCTCAACGGCCAGGTAGCGGTCACGGGCCAGGACGCCACCGCCGACGGCCTGCAGGCCATCCTGCGCGGCGACCAGTACATGACGGTCTTCAAGCCGATCCAGGAGGAGGCGGATGCCACCGCCAAGCTCGCCGCCGCCCTCTCGAAGGGCGACACGGCCACCGCGGACGCCACGGCCACCCAGACCGTCGACGACCCGAAGGGCAACCGGCAGGTCAAGTCCGTGCTGCTCACCCCGCAGCTGATCACGAAGGACAACGTCAAGGTCGTGACGGACGCGGGCTACGTCAAGGCGAGCGAGATCTGCGTGCAGACCACGCAGGCGGCCTGCGACACCGCCGGCATCAAGTAACCGACCCTGGGGCGCGCGGCCGGACCGACCCCGTCCGGCCGCGCGCCCCCGCCCTGGAGGGGCCCATGTCCGAACCCATCCTCCAGCTCCGCGGCGTGTCGAAGAGCTTCGGTGCGGTGCAGGTGCTGCACGACGTCGACCTCACCGTCCGCGCGGGCGAGGTGACCGCGCTGGTCGGCGACAACGGCGCGGGGAAGTCGACGCTGGTCAAGTGCGTCGCCGGGATCCACCCGATCGACGGCGGCGAGATCGTCTTCGACGGCGAGCCGGTGGCGATGACCTCGCCCGCGGACGCCGCGAAGCACGGGATCGAGGTCGTCTACCAGGACCTCGCGCTGGCCGACAACCTCGACATCGTCCAGAACATGTTCCTCGGCCGGGAGCGCGGGAAGCCGTGGCTGCTCGACGAGGCGGACATGGAGCAGGCCGCGCGGCGCACCCTGGCCTCGCTCTCGGTCCGGACCGTGACGAGCGTCCGGACGCCGGTCGCGTCGCTGTCCGGCGGGCAGCGGCAGACCGTCGCGATCGCCAAGGCGGTGCTCTGGGACTCCCGGGTCGTGCTGCTCGACGAGCCCACCGCGGCCCTCGGCGTCGCGCAGACCAGGCAGGTCCTCGACCTGGTCCGCAGGCTGGCCGAGCAGGGCATCGGCGTGGTCCTGATCAGCCACAACATGGCGGACGTCTTCGAGGTCGCCGACCGCATCGCCACCCTCTACCTCGGTCGGATGGTGGCGGAGGTGCAGACCCGCGACGTCACGCACGGCCAGGTCGTCGAGCTCATCACCGCGGGCCGCTCCGGGGAGCTGGGTCTGGCGCGTCCGGAAGGGGTGGTGGCGCAGTGAGCGCTCCGAGCAAGGAACCCACGTCCGCTGCGGAGAAGGCCGACGCGGGCAACCGCGCGGCCGACTTCGGCATCGACACCACCGCCCG
Organism: Pseudonocardia pini; assembly: GCF_013870575.1. Classification (GTDB taxonomy): domain Bacteria; phylum Actinomycetota; class Actinomycetes; order Mycobacteriales; family Pseudonocardiaceae; genus Pseudonocardia; species Pseudonocardia pini. Next base: position 1,357 of record NZ_JACBXB010000200.1, on the reverse strand, counting down.
CACGACCGGCGAGGCGATCCGCGGCTACGTGTCCGGGCTGCGTCACGGCGAGCTCGGCTCGCTGCCCGCGCTGCTCGGCCTCGCCGCGCTGTTCCTGCTGTTCACGGTCCTCGACTCCGGCGGCACCTTCCCCAGCCTGCTGAACCTGGCGAACCTGCTGCAGCAGGGTGCCGGCCGGACCATCATCGCCATGGGCCTGGTCTTCGTGCTGCTGACCGGCGAGATCGACCTCGCCGCGGGCACGGCGTCGGGACTCGCGGCCTCGCTGATGGCGCTGCACCTCGTGAGCGGCGGGAACATGCTCGGCGCGATGGGTGGGTTCGTCTTCACCCTGCTCATCGTGGTGATGCTCGTCGCGGCGGCACTCGCGGTGTGGGTGCGGGTCTACGCCGGGGCCGCGGTGAGTGTGCTGGGCGCGGCGCTGCTCCTGATCGGGGTGCCGGCCAACGCCTGGATCGAGATGCTGCTGGCGGTCTGCGTCGGCGTCGTCGTCGGATGCCTGACGGGGTTCCTGGTCGCCCGGATCGGGATGCCCAGCTTCGTCGTGACCCTGGCCCTGTTCATCACCTGGCAGGGCGTGATCCTGCAGCTCATCGGGGACGGCGGCACCCTCGGCCTGCGCGACCCGGTGATCAACGCGGTGGCCAACGGCAACCTCTCCACACTCGGCTCCTGGCTGCTGTTCGTGGTGGCCGCGGGCGGCTACGCGGTCGTGATGCTGACCCGGCAGCGCTCCCGGCTGAGCAAGGGGCTGGTGGCGCAGCCCACGGGCCTGGTGCTGATGAAGGTCGGCGCCGTCCTCGTGCTCGGCGCGGTGGCCACGTTCCTGCTGACCCAGGACCGGTCGCCCGGGGTGATCAGCATCTCCGGTATCCCTTATGTCGTGCCGATCGTCCTCGTCCTCCTCGTGCTGGGGACCTACGTGCTCGACCGGACCCGGTTCGGGCGGCACGTCTACGCCGTCGGCGGGAACCGCGAGGCGGCGCGGCGGGCGGGGATCGACGTGGTGCGGATCCGGGCGGCGGTCTTCGTCATCAGCTCGGCGTTCGCGGCGATCGGCGCGATCGTCTACTCGTCGAAGGTCGGGTCGGTCTCACCGGCGGCGGGTGGCGGGAACACGCTGCTGTTCGCCGTCGGGGCGGCGGTCATCGGCGGGACGTCGCTGTTCGGCGGGCGCGGCCGGGTGTCCAACGCCGTCATCGGTGGCGCGGTGCTCGCGACCGTCGAGAACGGGCTGGGCCTGCTGAAGCAGCCCGCGGCCGTCGTCTTCATCATCACCGGACTCGTGCTCCTGCTCGCCGCCGGGGTCGACGTCCTGTCCCGTCGGAAGTCGGCGGCCGCCGGCCGGTGACCGAGC